>JADFLK010000422.1 GCA_022564455.1 Bacteroidota bacterium | reverse complement strand
CTACAACCGACGCCTGCCCACCGAGGACGAGTGGGAGGTCGCCGCCTCCTGGGATCCCCAGGCGGACCGCGCGCGCCCCTACCCCTGGGGCGACTGGGAGCCGTCGGCCCAGGACAACCCTCCCTTCGCCAACCTGCTGTTCGCGCAATACGGCGAGTGGGACGACGCAGGCACCCTGCATCCCATCTGCGCCAGCGCGGGGCTGTTCGAGCGCGCCATCCGCGAGCACGACATCGATCCGGCGCAATCGTTCATGGTGGGCGACAAAGTCTCGGATCTCATTCCCGCCAGGAAACTGGGCATAGCAACTGCGCTCGTCCTAACCGGGCACGGCGAGGATCATCAAGAGGCAACATCCGCGGATGTTGTTGTAACGGACGTAGCTGCAGCCGCTGACTGGATTGTGGGTCAACAAAAATGAAAGGCTGAAGAGGACGAAAAGGCGCATGGCGCGGAGATTTGGTAGGGTGCGAAAGCGTTAGCACTTCGCAACGAGGAATGCAAGCCCATTTTCGATCAGAGGGAAAGATGAAAGCCCGGCGAGCCCACCCAGATGGCTTCCGTTCGTTCGTACTTTACGGAGCGAACGCCTGTTTCAGTTTCTGCTTCGTTCGCTATGGCTTCCTCCGCACCCGTTAAGCACCTGTTCGTCACGGGCGGAGTTACCTCTTCGCTGGGCAAGGGGATCATCTCGTCGTCGCTAGGGCGGCTGCTCGAGGCCCACGGACTGCGCGTCACGATCCAGAAATTCGACCCCTACATCAACGTAGATGCGGGGACGATGAACCCCTACGAGCACGGCGAGGTGTACGTAACCGACGACGGCGCCGAAACGGATCTGGACCTCGGCCACTACGAGCGCTTCCTGGGTGTACCGATGAGCCAGGCCAACAACGTGACCACCGGCCGCGTGTACTCGGGCGTCATTGCGAAGGAACGGGCGGGCGCGTACCTCGGCAAAACCGTGCAGGTGGTCCCGCATGTCATCGACGAGATAAAAGGGTGGATGCGCCGCCTCGCCGACACGGGAGACTACGACGTCGTCATCACCGAGATCGGCGGCACGGCAGGCGACATCGAAAGCCTGCCTTATCTCGAGGCCATACGTCAACTTTCTCTGGAGGCGGGCCGGGCCAATGTGTGCCTCGTACATCTGACGCTCGTGCCGTACCTCGCCGCGGCCGGTGAACTCAAAACAAAACCGACCCAGCACTCGGTCAAGATGCTACAGAGCTATGGCCTCCAGCCGGATGTGCTCGTATGCCGCACCGAGCACCCTCTGAACGACGACATCCGCAAGAAAATCGCCCTGTTTTGCAACGTGGAGACACGCGCCGTGGTAGAAGCCCGCGACGCCGAGTCCATCTACGAAGTGCCGCTGCTCCTGCGCGAAGAGGGCCTAGACGCTGTGGTGCTTGAACGCCTCCAGCTGCAGGAACACGCCGAAGAGGACCTCACTGACGGCCTGGCCGACTGGGTAGAGTTTTTGCGCCGTCTGAAGAATCCCGGCGGACAAGTTCGGATCGCGCTCGTAGGCAAGTACGTGAGCCATCAGGATGCCTATAAGTCCATTTCCGAGAGCCTGCTTTTGGCCGGCGTCGCCAACGGCGTGCAGGTGGATGTCGTCCCAATCCTCTCGGACGACCTGACGGCGGATGATGTAGCTGAGAAGCTAAAAGGTGTCTCAGGTATACTGGTAGCGCCCGGTTTCGGGGATCGCGGGATAGACGGGAAGATTGAGGCCGTGCGCTTTGCCCGCGAGAACGGCATCCCGTTTTTCGGGATTTGCCTCGGGATGCAGGTGGCCGTGGTCGAGTTTGCCCGCAACGTGTGCGGATGGGCCGAGGCGCACTCTACGGAGTTCAACGCCAACAGCCCACTGCCGATTATCGCGCTGATGGCCGAGCAGGAGGACATCAGCGACAAGGGAGGCACAATGCGCCTCGGGCAGTACGAATGCCGTGTGATGGCCGGAACGAAAGCGCGCTCGATCTACGGCGAAGAGACGGTTTGGGAGCGCCATCGCCACCGATATGAAGTCAATAACGAACTCCGTTACAAGCTGAGGGAAGGTGGGATGGTCTTCTCGGGCGTCAACCCCGACAAGGATCTGATCGAGATCGTGGAGTTGCCGGTGGACGGTGACGGCCCCACGCATCCGTGGTTCATGGGCGTGCAGTTTCATCCTGAATACAAATCCAGTGTGCTGGCGCCTCATCCGTTGTTCGTGGCCTTTGTCGAGGCGGCCATCTTGAACGCCGAGGCGGGGGGCACGTTCGCCGAGCCTCGCGAACGAACCC
>JADFLK010000062.1 GCA_022564455.1 Bacteroidota bacterium | reverse complement strand
TGGTTTCGTTGGAAAGGATAACTGCCTGGTCCGCGCCACCTTCAGATTCTACAACCGTGAAAATCCCCGAAGAAAGGCCGAGTTCGCGTGCAATAATCTCTGCAGCGTCAATGGAAGTGATAACTGGACTCGAGGTCTGTACTCGTTCCGCAATATTTTGCTCGAATGAGCCTGCGACGTGAAAAACGTTGCCCGGGTCATGCACGTTCAACGTAAGATTTGCATCGACGACTCCGATTCCATCGTGCTGCTGGCGCAAGTATACGTGCGTAGTGCCGCTGCGGCGGCTTGCGTACGCATCAACTACAGCAACATCGGAGATGTCCGCTTCCAGAAGGAGGAGGACGCTCGCGTTTTCGGATAGGTAGTCCAATGCTGTCTGAATAGCAGCGTTCTGCGCAAAGGCAGCTACTGGGAGAAGGAGTGCGAAAAGCACTGGTAGGTGACGAAGTTTCATTGCACTGGCAGGATGAGTTCGAGAGGTTTACGAGGAAGCACAATACAAAGCGGCCCTACTATTTCCTAACATGCTCTTCGCACGGGTCTTCTTTGTACACATGCTGCCGGGCTGCAACTCGTGTAATACAGGGAAGACGTCAGTTACTCACATCGTTTGCGGACGCCGTAGAATTTAGACGGCCGGCTGAAAGCGGGTCTGGTTTTTGGAACAACTGCTCCCAATCCACCTTACCTGTTGCCTGCATTACCACAAACAGTGTGGCAATGGAGAGGCCGGTGACAGCCAATCCCGTGAAGCTCTCCAGAACGAACGTGTAGGCAAACAGGACGAGGTGGACCATCTGGGTGATGCCAACCTCTCACCAGTCAGAAACGCATCCCGGCGACCAGGTTGGGCAGACGAGGTTGGGCAGACGAGGTTGGGCAGACGAGGTTGGGACGCCTCACGAGGGCGTTGGTGTTTGGAGGTTGTTGAAATACTATGCCGTAAGCGAGGCGCCCGAATCTTGGCCGAGATCAAGACGCGAAATCGCAGGCGAATTGGTGATTCGGCAAGTATTTCGCAACGCCGAGATCGGCCGAGAGGCCACGCCACTGGAAGATGGAGTTTTCAACAGCCTCTTAGGAAAGAAGGGATGGATCACGTGCCGGTGCGCCGAGACAACCCGCCAAAACGGCGGTCGCGGCTGTGGTAGGCATCGACAGCGTCCGCGAGGGTTTGTGCAGTGACATCCGGCCAGAGGATGTCGAGGAAGAGGAGCTCGGCGTAGGCTGACTCCCAAAGGAGGAAATCGCTGAGCCGCTGTTCGCCGCCGGTGCGGATGAGGAGATCGACAGGAGGTGTTTCCGAACAGTGAGCAGCGGCTGCGACGTGGCCGGCAAAGACCTCTTGCGATGGAGGAGTCGATGTGTTCGAGGTTTCGGCGGCCCAGCGGGCTGCCGCCATCCGTATAGCGTCGCGGCCGGCGTAGTCCACCGCGATGCGGAGGTGAAGGCGGTCGCCATTGCGCGTTTCCCACTCCGCACGCGTAATGGCCATGCGCACTGCTTCCGGGAGGCGATCTCGCCGCCCGAACACCGTCAGGCGAACGTGGCCGCGTTTCAAGCGGGCGATCTCAGCGCGGAGGTAGGTACGGAAGAGGACCATCAGTGCACTGACCTCGGTTTCCGGACGTTTCCAGTTGTCGGCAGAGAAGGCGTAGAGCGACAGCGTACCAATACCCAGCCCCGGCGACGCCTCCACAATGCGGCGGACGGCTTCCACACCCGAGCGATGTCCGGCGGTTCGCGGGAGTCCACGCCGTTCGGCCCAGCGCCCATTGCCGTCCATGATGCCGGCCACGTGGAGGCCGCGGAAATGAGGTGCCTTCAAACTACTTTGCATTTTAAAGTCAGCAGGTCAAAAAAACCCGCCGTTGCGACGCGGGACATAAAGCAGCTACAGTATGTTCTCAATGAACCCGTAGGTAAGTACAGCGCCGAGCAAGAAAAGTGTGAGTCCGAGCACTGCCAGATTGGTATTCTTCCGGGCAATGTCGAGCGAGATGGTTGTGTAGTTTTCGTTGCCCTCCACCCGGATGCGGAGCGTAGCCCATGCGTTGAGCAGCCCGGCAAGTAGTATGCCTCCGAGGATCACAGCCGGATGCAGAAGGGGTTCCGGTAGAAGCATCACCTCGCTTCCGGCGAACGATTGCAGCATACCAGAAATGAACAGGAGAAGGGCAGGCAGGCTGAGGACGAATCCGAGCGTGGCGAGGAGAAGAGAGCGTTCCTTTTGCATGATCGCGTTCATGGTATCAGGTGTTTCGGGAAGCCTCGATGACGGCCTCCATCTGGTTCAGGTACGTGTCGAGTGCGGCTCGGCCTGCCGCAGTCAACGTGTAGTCGGTGTGGGGCGTGCGGTTTTCGAAATACTTGCGGCAAGAGAGGTATCCGGCTTCCTCCAGCTTGCGAGCGTGAACCGACAGATTGCCGTCGGTGAGTTCGAGGACGGTCTTGAGGTCTCCGAAGCTCAGGGAGCCTCCGGCCGCCAGTGCGCTCACGATTCCCAGCCGCACGCGCTGATGCAGCACCGGATCAAACTCCGGGATAAACGGAGTTGGTCGCGAAGTGACGTGTTTCTTTTTAGTTCGCTGGGCCATCTGGTCGATCTGTTTTCCGTCCTCTGTTCTCGGTTCTCCGAAAATCATCCCCCGTATTTCTGTGCGATGTAGGCGCCGAACGCAATGTGCAGGCCGCCGAATCCAATCCCCATGAACAGGTTACCCCAAGCTGCTGGGCCAATCAGTGCGATAGCACCGACTAGCATGAACAAACTCCCCAGCATGGGAATCAGGCGAATGGAGAACATTCCCGCCGCGATTATGCCCGCGCCGTAAAGCATCAACCATAGCCCGGGTAGCAACTGCATGCTTGCCGTGGCAGCCATCACGTCCTGCTGAGCAAAGTACTTGTTCGCCGGTCCAACGTCGTAGCCGAACACTGCCAGCGTCAGCGCAATGCCGGCCAGTACGGCAGGGAGCAGGCCAAGGAGGAACTTCCGGCCCTGCCCACTGAGAAGCGGAACGCCGTGCTTCCGCGCCTTATAAGAGGTGGCGAAGACGCCAATCGCAAACCCAATCAGGGCCTCAGCGGCCCATACGCTCATCCATCCAACCACGGTGGGCTGCTGGTGCGCGACCAACGCTGCGATGATGGCCGTGATGCCCATCATCACCCCACCCCAACCGGGCACAGCTGTGAACTCCGACGTCCGCTCCATGGCCTGCCGGATATAGCGGAGGTGCGCCTGTGCGGCCGAGTCGGGAGCAACAGGCGGCGAGTGCGGGCGGCGAAGTGCCGGGCGGTCTTTCAATGCCAATGCGTGAATGATCGGATGCGAAGTACTTTACAATGCAAAGTCGACATGGTTTCGTGCTGCGCAGGAAAAATTGGGCAGTCTCCTACAGGTCGTCGCGCTGGTCCTTGAGATACTTGTAAAGCAGCGCGCGTGCGCGGAAGATGTGGGCCTTCACGGTGCCCAGCGGCAACTCCAGTTTGGTAGCAATCTCTTCGTAGCTCAGTTCCTGCTGGTGCCGCATTACAATGACCCGGTGGTACTTCTCGGGGAGCTGCTCGATAGCTTCCCCGATAATTACGTTGCGCTGGTCGGCCACGATGTGCCGGTCGGGCCGCCATGTGGTGTCAGGCAGTTCCATCTGCAACTCGCCGTCCTTCGTCTGCACGGGCTTGTCGATGGAGAGCGTCTGGAGCTTCTTCTTTCGGAGGTAGTCGATGGTGTGGTTCGTGGCAATCTTGTAGAGCCATGTCGAGAAGGCGTAATCGGCCGAGTACGACTTGAGCGAAGTAAACGCTTTGATGAACGCCTCCTGCACGAGATCTTCCACCTGCCGCTTGTCGCGCACCATTTTCCCCACGTGCCGGGTGATGGCCTGGCGGTACTTGTTCTCCAGATCGCGGTACGCCTGCTGATCCCCACCGAGGGCCTTCGTTATGAACTCCCGGTCCTGCTCGCTGGAAGCGGAGGGCGTTTTCGTAGCTTCTTTCGGCAGAGGGGTGCTCATGCAGGCGTGTTAGGAGGCTGTTGAACTATCCCATCTTGCCTGCGACGGCCCCTCTCGACCGATCTCTGCGTTCCGAGATTCTCGCCGAATCACCGATTCGACTGCGATCTCGCGCCTTGATCTCAACCAAGATTGGCTCGTCTCGGCGACAGAGCGGATAATTCAACAGCCTCTTAGGGAAGGCGCAATCTACGTATGCCTGTTCTGGATTTGGGATTTGGGATTTCGGATTTCGGATATTGGGTTTGGAATTTTGGAAGACGCCTCGTGAGAGCGGTTCTCCGTCTTCCGTTCCGTCTTCCATTCTTAGACTCCTGGCGTAGTTGACGTCGAGTTGCCCGGCTGCAAGGATTTGAAGTTTCACCTTGTGCAACCAGAGCAGCACCATGGCCAATCGTCTTCTCCAACTCATTCGCTTCGACCACCCCATACAGCGGGTAGCCTCTGGCCTCTCGAAGCGGTGTGCGGATCGATCTCGCCGCCTGCTGAGTTTTGGCGGATCGGCTCGCTTCGTGGATCGGCAGAGCGGCGCGGAGACGCTGATCATCGTTGTTGCAGGGTATCGCCCCAAACTTTGGCCCTACATCTTTCCCAGACTGGCTCAATTCCTTCCCGCAGACGCTGATGTGTGTCTCACGTCTCCGGGTCTCGATCCGCCTGAGATCCGAATGATGGCGGAACGCTATGGCTGGAGCTATCTCACGACGCCTGATAACCGGATGGCACGAGCCCAGAATCACACCATACGCCGCCACCCGAACGCCCAATGGATCGTTAAGCTGGACGAGGACATTTTCGTCACAGACGGGTTTTTCGCGCAACTGCGAGGCGGTTTTGAGCGCGTCCTCGAGGACGGCCGGTTCGAGCCTGGGTTCGTGGCGCCCCTTCTGAATGTCAACGGCCACGCCTATACAGTTTTACTTCGCCTGCTGGAATTGGAGGAGGCCTATCGGGCGCGCTTCGGGGAACTGAAGAGTGCGTGTATGGGCATTCCTGCCTACGCCGATCCCGAGGCGGCCCAATGGTTGTGGGAGAACACGACACCGCTCGACGCCACCGCCGAACGGCTTAGAAAATTGCCCTTCGCTTACTCGGCCATCCCGCATCGTTTCTCAATCGGCGCCATGGGGATCGAGCGCTCGTTTTGGCAGGAAATGGGTGGATTCAGAGCGGCGCTGCTTGAAGGGCACATAGGCCATGACGAAAAGATCTTGTGCGAGTACTGTACCGACAGGTCAAGACCAGGTGTATTAATCCACACCGCCTTTGCAGGCCACTTCGCATTCTACACTCAGGTAGAAGCGATGGAGCGGATGCTGGCCGAGCGCCCAGAGGTCTTCACGCTGCCCGAACAGGTTCGGTCGCGATAATCAATCAATCTGTCTTTAACGGAGTTGGACGAACACTGAGCCACCTCTGCGCACTACGAACCTATCTTCGCGGCGCAATGCGATCAGTTGCGATCCTACTCTTGAGTTTGGGAAGCCTTACGGGGCCAGTTCGTGCGCAACCGGGCGCACCGTTGATACCCTCACCGGACGTTTCGTTCTCGATCACGATCCCGATTAATAACCCTGATGGCGTGGTCCACATCACTCCGCGTCAATGGGCCGAGATGGGGGCAGTTGCCCTGACCGGCGCTGGCCATATTGCCTTTACTGCGAGCGACGCCTCTGCATACTTCATTCCTCTGGCCATTGGCGGCTGGGGTGGCTACGTGGGTTACCGTGCTGCCACAGAGTCGGATTTTCTCAGAAATGCGGGATTCACTTCCGAGAACCTCGGCCCGGCCTTCCGCGACGCATCGATTCTGGCTGGGGCAGCTACGGCGGGCATGCTCGTGATAGGCGCGGCCAACGGCAACCTCCGTTTCGACGTTGATATGCTCCCGTTGCTCGTCCTCTACCCGGCGTGGGGGATCACGCAGCAGTTCCTCGTACAGGGTCTAATCACACGCCGGCTGGCCGAAGCAGGCCTCTCGCCCGTCGCGGTAACGCCGATCTCAGCGGCGGCCTTCGGCTCCGTCCACGTCCCTGATTGGAAGCTAACGGCAGCTACGGCCGGGTTGGGCGCAGCCTATGCCGCGCTCTACCAGAAGCATGGCAACCTGTGGCCGCTCGGCCTCTATCACGGCGTGCTCGGGGCGGAGTTCTACGTTTGGGTGCTCGGGCGGAATCCGTGGCAGGAGCTACTAGGCAACGAGGAACCACTGGAATTACGCCAACGCCTTATCCGCCCTCCGGTACACCCAGTACCTCATCCACGCTGTTGAACGTGATGGCGTGGTAGGAGGGCCGGGCGTCGCGGTAGATGCGGTTGGCGATGGGCCGTCCCCAATCCGTGGCGGCGAGGTCGGTGTAGAGGGGGAGGATGAACTTGCGGCGGCCCTGGGTTGTCAGGAACTCCTCCAGCGATGCAAAGGCAGGTTCATAACGGTTCCGAATGACGACGCGCAGCCATGCGAAGCGCACCTCGCTGTTGCCCGTCTCCGTAAACCCGAAGGTGCCGTCCAGCGCAGCAAGCTGTTCGGAGGAGAGGCTTTCCGGAAGGGATTTCAGGAAGTGGAGCCACTCGTGCGTGGTCCATTCCTCGGTGGCCAACTCGGCGGGTGCGGCGCCGTTTGCAAACGCTTCCGCTTGCGCCTCGACGCGGGAAAAGGCTTCGGAAACAACCTCGGCAGCATTTTCCGGCAGACCCGGGCCGTAGATCCATGCTTCAGGATCAACCTGCGCTCGGAGGTCTGCGTCGCCCGCAAACAACTCCGCATCCATGTACGCCACGAACCGCTCAGTCGTCATCGGCTGGAAGGCGTGCGCATCGAAGTAGCCGCGGAGGAACGTATCGAAGCGCTCGCGGCCCACGATTTCCTCGACCGTGAACAGGAAGGCCGCCCCCTTGTCGTAGGCGATGGCCGTCATACCTTCGTCGGGGTCGCGCCCTTCGAGGTTGAGGCGGAGGTGCGTGTCGGCCTCGTCCAGTTCCTCCAGCTCAGCGTCGAGGCCTGTACGGCTGAGAGATTCCAGCATAGCCGCGTAGTCGGCGCCGTACACGGCCTCCATAATGCGGTTCTCGAAGTAGCTCGTGAAGCCCTCGTTCAGCCAGAAATCGTCCCACGTGGCATTGGTGACCAGGTTGCCGCTCCACGAATGCGCCAGTTCGTGTGCGATGAGGGAGACGAGCGAGCGGTCGCCGGCGAGGATGGTCGGTGTGGCGAAGGTGAGGCGTGGGTTTTCCATCCCGCCGAACGGGAACGAGGGCGGGAGCACGAGGATGTCGTAGCGGCCCCAGCGATACGGCCCATACAGGTTCTCGGCAGCGTCCATCATGGCCTCTACTTCTGCGAACTCGTAGGCGGCGGCTTCCACCACCTGGGGCTCGGCCCAGACGCCTGAGCGCGGGCCCAGCTCACGAAACTCCAGGTCGCCGATGGCAAGCGCGATGAGATAGGGCGGGATGGGCTCGTCCATGCGGAAGCTGAACGTAGTCCGGCCGTCTTCCGTCGGCTCGCCTTCCGGCGAATTGCCCTCGGCGCTCATCACGGCGGTGAGGCCTTCGGGCACCGTGATCTCGGCCTCGTAGGTCTGGCGGATGCCGGGGCTGTCCTGCGTCGGGATCCAAGTGCGTGTGAGGATGGCCTGCCCCTGCGTGAAAAGGAACGGCTGGCCGCTGCTCGTCTGTGCGGCTCCTAGCCATTGCACGGCATCGGCGCCCGCACCGGTGCGGTAGTGAACTACGATCTGGTTTGCCGCCTGAGGAAGTTCGATGGTGAGCGGTGCGCCCAGGAGGTCGTCGGTATCGCCCGTCGAAAACGTTAGCTCGTTGCCGTCCGTGTCCGTGATTTGCTCGATGGCCAGATCGCGGATATCGAGTACGATTTCCTCTGCGTCAGGTGCGGTTTCAATCGTGAGGGTTGCCGTTCCGACGAGTTGCTGCGCCTCGAAGTCAGCATTGAGGTTGAGGGCCACGTGCGTGACGCGAGCCTCGGCCGGCTTGGCGTAGGAGTGGACGTCGTGTGGCAAAGCAGATAGGTCGTCGTTCGGCGTGTCAGTCGTTGTTTCAACGCAACCGGCGAGAACGGCGAAAAGGAGAAAGGCCGGGAGGGCGAACCGAGAGAGTTCGTGCATGTCGAGATCAGGAAGAGTAGTGTGCAAAATAGCTACCGCGCTATCCACGACGCCTCCGCGCGGAACTTCTCTACCGTGGATCGGCAAGGATGAGATCTCCAGCGCAGCACTACCTGCCACCCTCTGCCATGGTTTGCCAAGGTGCTGCCTCAACAGGGCGGCCCCATTCCTCCTGCCGCACTCTCATTACCAACGGCGCGCGCTCCGACCATTAGACCCGGATGCAGTGCCCGTTTCATTACGAGAAATGCAACTGGTCTCCGATGATCAACCGTCGAAAGCGGAATGATGTCGCGTCGCGTCCATCCATCAATGTGCACCAATGCCCCGCCGGTATTCATTTTTAATGGCTTGCTTTTTACATCTGTGCCTCCTATTCTCTATACCCTCCCTGAAAAATCAGGCAACGCGGGTTTCATTCGTACGTGTCCAAAACGTACAAAACATGAGGTGATCATGAGCCTTCGCATCCTTCCCCAAGCTGCGCTCTCTTTGACCCTAATTCTCTTCCTGTCACCATTTGCTAGTGCCCAATGGGCCGGCCAGGCGGGAGGAACCAGCAGCGACCAGAGTGGCGATGTAGCCATCGACGGTTCCGACAATATCTTCATCACGGGCAATTTCACCGGCGACGCCGATTTTGACAACGACGGCATCTTCGACGATGCGTCGAGCGTCGGCGGCGAGGATATCTTTCTTGCCAAGTACGACGACACAGGCGGCTTGCTGTGGGTTGTCTCGGCCGGCGGCAGTGGCTCCGACGAGGGGTTTGCGGTGGCGGTCGACGCCTCCGGCGACGCCTACATAACGGGCTACTTCTCAGACAGCGCCGATTTTGATGACGACGGCATGGACGACGCTACGGCCACGTCGGCGCGCGATATGTTCCTGGCCAAGTACGACGCCTCCGGGGCCTTCCAATGGGTCCGGACTGCCGGTGGGCTCACCG
>JADFLK010000061.1 GCA_022564455.1 Bacteroidota bacterium | reverse complement strand
GCGTGATTATGGAATGGTGACGCTGAATGCGGGAACCACCCCGGAGCGCGCCCAGGAAACCCTCGATGTGAGCGTGAGGGAAATTCATCGTCTGCGAGAGGGGGTCAGCGAAGATGAATTCAATCGTACTGTCACTTCCCTCAAGAGCAGCCTGATCATGCAGGGTGAATCAACCCCGGCCCGGGCCGCGGCGGTGGCTCAGGATCATTTTCGACTCGGGCGGGCAAGATCGCTGGATGACATCGCCTCGCAGATTGATGCCATCAGCCACGATCAGCTAAACGAATACGTCAGCGGGCGGGAAATTGATCAATTCACCCTCGCCACCCTCGGCCCGGTGGCGCTTGCGATCCCCGAACAGGTCGCAAGTGGTTGACGGTCGACTATTTCCGATGCTCGATGATCGGCAGGACAATCGATGACGCCAGCTCGGGATTGCATTCCAGGGTCACGATCGGGGGCGGATCGACAACCGGGGTCTCCAGATTGTCCCGATCGGCGCAGGTGATGGTCACGCGGATGCGATTCCCCTTGTCGAAGATATTTGACGTCGGGAGCAGATCGATCTCCAGCAGCATCGGCTTGCCCGTCAGTGGCGTCATGTCGGCTTTGTAGCTTCGATGGTAGGGCAGGCCCAGATAGTCGTAGTCCGGTTCGCTCAGGGATCGGTGAGTGACGCGGAGCGAGCCTTCGGTGATGTAGTGTGAATAGCCTTCGGAATCGACTTCCTCCAGATATACGAAGAAATCGCCGTCCTCGGCATTGGTGTTGATCCAGAGTTTCGCCACGGGATGACCGGTGATCTCGACATGGCCGGTTTCGAGATTGAGCACCGGGTGATTCGCACCGCGGTGGCCGACTTTCATCTTGTACACCTTCAGCCCCTCGGCGAGGGACATCAACTGGTGGCCAAGGCAAATCCCGAAGAGTGGGATGCCCGCCTTCGTAGCCTCTCGGACCATCTCTACGGACTCTGCCATCGCCCGCGGATCGCCGGGGCCATTCGAGAAGAAAAGGCCGTCCGGATTCCAGGCGAGGACGCCTTCGAGCGCCGTGCTTGCCGGGTAAACCCGCACCGTACAATCGCGGTTGGCGAACGAGCGGAGGATGTTGCGCTTCACGCCGAAATCGTACACTGCGATGCGTGGGCCTTCGCCAAGGTGGTAGTCGTAGGCATCTTCGGTAGTGACGCGGCTCGCCAGTTCGAGGCCGGCCATGCTCGGTGCTGCCCTGGCTTTGGCCACGAGGCTCTCATCGTCCATATCTACCGACGAGACCACTGCATTCATCACCCCCTTTGAGCGAATGTGGCGAACCAGCTTCCGAGTATCGACGCCCGAGATGCCCACCAGTTCGTGACGCTTCATGTAGGCATCCAGCGATTCCTCGGCTGCCGCGTTCGAGTGGCGGTGCGTGAAAGACCTTACGACGAGTCCACTCACCATCGGGCGGGCGGCCTCCGTTGCTTCCTCAAAGCACCCGTAGTTGCCGATGTGCGGGTAGGTCATCATCATCAACTGGCCGACGTAGCTCGGGTCGGTCAGAATCTCCTGGTAACCGCTCATCGACGTATTGAAGCACAACTCGCCCACAGCCTCTCCGGCATGGCCAACAGCGCGGCCGATGACGACGGTTCCATCTTCCAAAGCGATCTTGGCTATGCGATCAGATATGGTGCGATCAGTCATGGGGCACGGATAAAAAAAAGGCCCTTCCCGAAAAACGGAAAAGGCTAAAAGCGGACGGCTCGATGGCCGGGACCGCGAAGAGGTAGCGCACTGTTGGGCGAGGCGAGGCCGCGCATCGGGCAGGGTCGTTGGTCTGAAATGAGCCGCAGGTACGGCTTGTTTTCAGGATGAGAACTTAAAGAGAGTCGAAGCAACCGTCAAGCCATCTCCGTTGTCTTCACGGGGATCGCTCTTTGCCTGCCCTCGGGCACACCGAATGCGTATTCTTTTGCACCACACCTTTTACACTACTTCTTTTTCACTACCGGGCGCGAAGGTTCCGTTTTCATCGTTTTCTGCCTATGAGCCGTCCATATCCGCCGCCAGCCGATCGACGCCGGGCCCTGCGAATGCGCGGCCTGAGCAGCCTGGCCATGAGCTTGCTCGTGGTGGTGGGGATGTTCCGGCTTTGGCCGCTGCCGTCGCCGGAGGCCGACAACTCAGACCTCTTTGCAGCAGTACGCCCTCAGGAGATCATCGAGCTCGAACTAATTGAGCAAACGATCCAGGACTACGCCGTTCCGCCTGCACCCCCCCCGCCGCCGCAAGAGGTTCTCCTTCCGCCGGTTGAAGTACCTGATACACGTATTATTGAGGAACGCGTTCTGGACCTGGAGGCGGCGTTTCCAAGTCTGAACTCGATTCCGAACGCCCCGCCGGCTCCTCCACCCGGGCCCGCCGGGCCTCCGCAACCTGCGGCGCAGCCTCCTCCTCCCCCACAGCCCACGCTGGTCCGCAGGCCGGATCGCAGCCCGGTGCCCGTTCGGTTTTCGGAGCCCGCCTATCCGCCGGCCGCCCGAGCGGAAGGTATACGCGCGCGAGTGCGTATCGAGGTACTGGTGGATGAACGGGGACGCGTGCAGGAAATGCGGATCCTCGAACGAATACGCATAGGCCGGGGCGACCGGGAAGAGCACGTCTCCTCCCTCCCGCATGGCCTCGATCAATCGGCGCTGGAGGCCGCAAGGAGGTACCAGTTTCGCCCTGCGCGCCACGAAGGCCGCGCCGTACAGAGCTACACAACCATCACTTGCAACTTCGGCGTTTAGGAGTCTGTCGAACTCCTAGCTCCCAAAGTCCAACTGCATCGACGACGGCGGGTTGAAGTGTGCGGTTGCCGAGGGCGGATGTGCAATCTGGCGAACCAGTTCCTCGAAGTGATCGGGCTGCCGAACGAAATCGAGTTGCGAGGCATTGATGATAAGCAGCGGACTCTTCACGTAATGGAAGAAATACTGATCGTACGCCCCCGCCAGTTCCGTGATGTACGCCCGGTCCATATTGGCTTCGTAACTACGCCCACGCAGTGAAATGTTGTGCATCAACCGATCCACCGAGGCCTGGAGGTACACCACTAAATCTGGCACGGGCGCATTGGCTTCCATCAAGCTGAACAAGCTCTCGTAAAGCTGGAGTTCATCCCCCGAAAGGGTTACGTGGGCAAAGATACGATCCTTCTCAAAGGTATAATCTGCAATGACGGCCTGCTGAAAGAGGTCGCGCGAGGCAAAGTCCTTCTGCTGCCGGAAGCGGCTGGCCAGGAACGATAACTGTGTTTGGAACGCCCAACGTTCGGGGTCTTCGTAGAAGTGTGGGAGGAACGGGTTCTCGCCGAAGTCCTCCAGCACGAGCCGGGCACCGGTTCGCTCGGCAAGCATCCGCGCAAGCGAGGATTTCCCGACGCCAATCACGCCCTCGACAGCGATGTAGCGGAGATGTTCAGGGAGTTGACTCATCGGTCCGGCTGAGGATCATCAACCAAACGCAGCCGGGAGCGCTTCACGCGCCTGGTATCCGGGCAACGTCCCAGAAGATCGGAAACCGTGGTGCCATCTGCACCAGGCACGGCAAGATTGTGGACAAGATCTGCCAGCGGCAACAAAACAAACCGGCGTTCGGCCAGCCTTGGATGAGGGATCGTGAGTTTGTCGGATTCGAAGGCCTCCGCACCGAAGAGCAACAGATCCAGATCGAGCGGCCGCGGGCTCCATTGCGGTGCGGATGCATTGCGCCCTGCTTCTCGTTCGATGTGTTGAAGCAGGCCGAGAAGGTCCTCGGTGGTTCGTGTCGTGCTCATCCAAATAACTGCATTCAGATGATCCGGCTGGGGATCCTGATCCGGCAAGACGTGGGCTTCGGTTTCGTAGACAGGCGATACCTTTTCAACCGCGACTCCTTCCGCCACATCCAACGCGGCAACGGCGAACCGGAGCATGCTGAGCCGGTTTCCGAGATTGCTCCCCATCCCCACAAACGCAGCGACGGACTTCTTGCCGTTGTTCACGTTGAATCCCGAGACAGCCTGTAGGTCACGTCGGCTCGGTCGCACGGCCCGCCGACGGGCGGATTGGGTTTGCGAACCGTCACTTCCACAGCCACGACTTTCGTGTAATGATCGAGCACCTCGTGGGCGATGGTGTAAGCGATTTTCTCGATCAAATAGAACGTGTTGGCCAGCATCACCTCTTTGATGAACGCATACACACGCTCGTAGTCGACGGTTTTGGAGAGGTCGTCCTCCATTGCTGCGGCGTCCACGTCGAGGTCCATCGCTACGTCCACCTCAAAGCGCCCGCCTATGCGGTGCTCCTCTTGCATCACGCCGTGGTGGGCATAGAAAACGGCATTGACGAGGCGTACGGTGGCGAGCATGTCATCTTGGGTTTGCAGGTTAGAAAGTTACAGATTGAAGATTGACGATGTAGCCGAATGTTGATGACACAAACCTTTAACCTGTAGCCTTGAAACCTTCAACCTTACAACCCCAAGCTCTCAAGCAGTGTACGATCTTCCTCCGAAAGAGAGCCGGCCCTCCGATCCGCCACGAGTTGGGCGGTGTAGAGCGTAGCGTAGAGACCCAACACGCCGTCACTGCGCTTTGCGTGCTCGTCGAAATACGCGGTGACCTCGGCGTTGCGAAGCTCGTCGCTCACGTAGAGCGCTCGCGGGCCGTAGGGTCCATCCGGCGCCTCAGCGGGGAAGCTTTTCTCGGGATCGAAGGCGCGATGGCCCAGATGGCAGCCCACGCACTGAACCGGCGCCCGCAACTCGCGTGGACCGGTGGATGTGTGCGACGCCCGCCGGCCGTTTGCGTTGTAGATAGCAAAATCCCAAAAACCATCGTTTCTGCGGCGTTTGATAGTGGTTTCCAGAACCCGTTCATCATCCAGGTGCTCGGCAATAATCACGGTGCCGGGTGCATAAACAATCTGCTCGCCCGCATCCGAATAACCGGCCAGCGCTGTGCGAATCGTCTCGAGAGGTACGTAGATCCTCCGGCGGGCCTCGGTAACTACACCGTCTACGTCTACGGTAAACCACACCGAGTCGTCATTGCTCCACTGCACATCAGACCTGAGCTCCGCCAGGGTAGGTGGAAACAACCGGGCATCCGCATAGGTGGCCTCAACGAACTCGACAAACTCATCCCACCCAATCGTGCCGTCGCCGTCGGCATCCGTCAATGCGGCGCGAAAGACAGGATCGAGTTGCTGGGGGTTCAAGGCCAGCCCGCCATCCACGATCATGAGCCCGGCCTCTACGGGGTCGCCTCCCTCAGGAGAGACATAACCGCCGAGATAATACCTGAGCAACCGTTCCTCGTTGCTCTTGTCAAGATCCACGGGCACGCGGCCGGCCGTGGCTACGTCTATGGGGCCGCTTCCGCAACCAGTGAGAGGTTGCATGATTCCGAACGCTACGACAATGAAGAGAAAGGACCGCAGACCGCAGATCGCTGAGTTGTATGCGCCGCCATCCGCCGCTCGCCACTCGCCGTCTTTTAGCAAATGTTGCTTCAACACGTGGTCACCTAGTTGTCGTTCAGTTGATTGAGATATGCAAGCGCATTCTGATCTCCCGGATTGAGCGCCAGCAACCTCTCGAACATCCTGCGAGCATCGCTACGACGACTTTGCCGCATGTAGATCACCCCCAGGTTGCCGATGGCAGCAGCATAGTCGGGCTGGTACCGAAGTGCGGCCTCGAACTGGCTGGTCGCCGATACCAGGTTTCCGCTGTTGATTAGCGCAGCACCGAGATTTGTTCGAGCTTCGACGAAACGGGGGTCGAGCCCAACCGCCTGCCGGAGAGCCTGTGCAGCGTCGTCCATGTTGCCGGCCTGAAGGTACAGGAAGCCCATGTTATTCCACGCAGAGGCGTGGCGGTAGGGGTCCATGCGGAGGGCCTGCGTGTAAGAGGCGAGCGCCTCGTCCACACGCCCCGCATCCGCAAGCGCCTCTGCGAGCTTAAAACGAGCTTCCGAAAACCCTGGCTGAACGGCAACGGCTTCCTCCAGCGCCTCAATGGCGGCCACAGCGTTCCCTCGGAGAAGACGAACGGCGCCAAGCCAGTAGAGCGTCTCCGGGTCGCCCGTATGAGCTTGTGCGGCAAGAGTCAGTTGGCTCTCCGCAGCCGACAGCGAATCCATTGCCATCAGCGCACGGCCGAGGTACATCCGTGCATCCGACCGTTCGCTGCCCGCGGCGAGGCCGCGGCGAATGTGCTGGGCAACCGTGGGTAAATACGCCGGAAGCCGGTGCTCCGAATCATAAAAATGGAAGTACGCGATGCCTAGTTCAACGGCGGAGTCGGCCTCGTCAACACGCTCTTCCTCGCCCGCAAGAGCGCGTTCACGCGCTGTAACATCAATCAACGTGAACGGGATCGAACGAACGCCGCCTCGTTCGATGTCTTCCGGAGGACGCGGCGGCGGGAGGGTGCGGCGGATCCAATGGTCGGTGAACAGAACGTGTGGGATATCGCTTGTACCGCCGCGCTGCATGTGGCAACTCACACAATTGCCGACCATGGCTTCTTCAACCGACGCAACGTCGGGTCGAGCGCCCCGCAGTACTGTGGGGTGGGCCTCCGAGCCGTGGCACGACCGGCACGTCGTATTGAAATGATCCGCTTCCATCGAAGCCGTTGAGCGATGCGGGTCATGGCAGGTGGTGCAGGTGAGGGCGTCTTCCAACCCCCGTGTGGCCGTAAAACACACACTCTGCATCATCCTCAGAGCGTGGGAAGAGATTCCGAAGGCTTCGGGGTCATCCACCTGTTCCTGACGTGCAAACACGGCCCGGTTGTCGGACAGCGCCATGCCGGGGCGAAACGTCGTGGGATCTTCGCCCGGCTTGAAAACGGTCTCTCCGGAAAGGTGGCATTGCTGGCACACGGCAAGTTGTCGCCCAGCATCTAGTCTGGCCGGGTTCACGATCGTAGGATCGGGTTCGCCCTCGACGCCACCTCCCGCGAGTTGCATTTCCACGTGATCGGATGCAGGACCGTGGCATCGTTCGCACGTGATGCCCAGCGGCCCCTCGGTGTAGAAGTTTTGCGGGCCGGCCTCGAACTTGGGCAGCCCGTTGTGGCACGTCATGCAGTGTGAAACAATCGGCCGTTCGAAACGGTCATTCGTCTGCTCGTATCCCGGGCTCAAATCCCATAGCTCGCGCTCTACATACCACGTCAGCGGCATCTCGGTGTAATAGCCAACGTCGGGCGAATCATCCTGCACCGTGGCCACCATGAAGTACGACCGTGTGGCATTGCCCGATCCTATGACGTGGCTTGCGGCATACGTACGCTCGTGCTCTGGATCATCCCTCCGAAACTCGCGCTGGAATAGTGTGTCGCCCCGGACGAAGGCCACGTAGCAGTAACCGCTCGCGTCGTGGCACACCTCCGGGCTCCGTCCGTCCGCGTTGAACTGTTCCGGAGCCGTGCCGGCATCGAAGCGTGAGACGGATCGGGCCATCCCCGTTTCGTGGTAGCTCGTATAGATATCGGCGTGGCAGTTGGCACACGCCTCGTCACCTACAAACGTGGCGGTGCTTCCTCGGCGCAGATCAGCTTCCTCGCTTTCCCCGCATCCAAATGCGACGACAAGCACACAGACCAGACAGATGGGGATGAGCAGGCGCATGGTGAAGAGGAGCAGTCATTGTGCGTGTATGATGTCCGTACGACCACATCCGGCCTGAAAATAGCCTATCACACTCCCATAATCAGACACGCTTCCCATACACCGGCACTGTATTGCCCGGTTTGGAACAGGGCTTGCCAGATGTACCAGGTGGTGTGTTTTCGTACCGAAAACCCGCAACTAGACTGCATCGCGTTACAATTTTGCACCTCAAGATTCCATCCGGCCCTCCCTTGTCGAGCCGCGCCATACTTTTGGTCGGTGGAATGATACTGTTTTGCCTCGCGCTGTTTATGGCACTCGCCCTCGAATCGAATCGAACCGTGGACGAATCGCAGCTTCAGCTGGACGTTCCGGCCGAGCGAACTGCCGACCAGGAAATAGGAAGCGCTCCTGATGAAGGCGTCATGGCGGAAGCTCCGGCTGAGGCGCCGAATACCGCCGCCATTTTCACCGCCGAGTCCGCCCCCCTACCGGCCTCAGTGATCACTGCGCTCGAGCAGGCCTCTGAAGAGCCGCTCGACGTTGAACTCAGCAGGCTCCTCGACGCAATTCAACAAGGCTTTGGAGAATCTAGCATCCAGATTGCCCCCACCCTACGCCCCTACGCGTACCGTCTGGCCGGGCGCATGAACATTCGTCCCGGCGCCTACCGCATCCGCGTAGCCGCGCCCAGCCGGAATCTGGCTGAAGCCCGCGCCCAGGTTCTTGGCCGCCTTTTCGAATCGGCCGGTGTCGTTTCCAGCCGGCTCACCTTCGTGCCTCGATCGGGCATTCACAGCCTGACGGCCGACCCGGCCTAATCCCTTCTTCCGCCAAAACCTTCCACCATGTTCATCCTAGGCAGTGTCGTGACGAACCTCATCCTGGCCGCCTCGCTGATTCTTGCAGCGGCTGTGGCCGGGCTAATGGCCTTCCACTACGCCAAGGCTCGGATTCGTGAGCGCCAGGGATACATTTACGATCCCGAGACCGAAACCGTGGAGCCCGATAAGGCCGGTATGGAACAGCGTGCGAAAAGCGCTGAGGAAATTTCTCTTATCCGTACCCGCATCGAAGCGTTGATGGAACATCAGCAGATGGCAGCGGAGACGCAGAAGCAGCACCTTGGGCAGAAGCTGGATGAGATCCGCACACACATGGGCCAACAGGACGCGAAGATGGACGGCATCAAGAGCGAATTGCGCCACGAAATCCGTCGTCGCGATTCTGAACTCGGCGAACTCCGCCAGCAGCTTGCTACCGCACTCGACGCCTTTTCGAAATCGATGCCGGCGCTTTCTGAAGGGAACGGAGCGGACGATGCCCGCGCGTTACCGCCTGCCTTGCCGAATGGCGGGGAGGCAGAGCATGACGCAACGGAACCGGAAACCATCTTGAGCGAGACGCCTTCCCATGAGCACGCCGACGCAGACATGCCGGAGTCCGAACCGGCCGAAGACATACCTGTAGAGCCCGCGTTCACGCTCGAAGAGCCGGAACCTGCTTCGATCACTCCCATTGAGCCTGAGCCG
>JADFLK010000060.1 GCA_022564455.1 Bacteroidota bacterium | reverse complement strand
CAGTGAACAGGTGTTTTCAAAACCTACCCGTTCAGTATCAACCCATTCCTGAGCCCAATCCTGCGGCATGAAGACGGTCGTCTCGTGTCCGTCGAAGGCAGCCGAAAGGCAGCCGGCGTCGGATGATCTTACGATTGCGTAGATGAATCGCCGGCCATCGGGGAAATGCACCGTCTCTTCCACACGGCCGGTTTCCCCAAACCGGTTTACCTCCGTGCGTGTAAGCCTCAATCGGATCGAGTTCCCCTTGATACGCAGTTTCATAACTCTACCTGGTTGAAAGAGAGATTGCTGTCGGGGCAGTAGATCTTTGTAGCTCGTCCCCGTTCGGCTCCCGAGACAGAGCCATGCCACCTCCGCTTTTACCAAAGATGAATTTGATCTCTCCCACTTTCTCTCCCACTTGACGTGTTGGCCTCCTTGGCCGGCATTTAACACACTTCATTGCGCCTGTATGATACACACAACTTTGCAGGTCACGTTATTTGCAAGGGTGAGGATTGGCCGTTCGTCCAGCCGGAGAAAACGGATTCCGTCGTGGGTGCGAGCTGCGTTGAGGCAACCAGTTTCCGAAGACGGACCCGTGTGATACGGCGTGTGCGGTATTCACCCAGCACCTCGCTCGGCTTCGGCCCGGATCGGCGCGGGTTGGTCCGGGCGTGCAGAAATCTCGCCAGCCTTTTGCATCCGTGTAATGATGTTCCTCGTTCCGGCCAGACGCTCCAGCCAGATTTGCGATATGGTTTTCACGCTCACGAGGCCGTTGTTGTGTAGCTCCTGGTAGAACTTCTCCCAGACGCCAACGCGATTGCCCAGTGCATCCAGTAGTGCTTCCATTCGGTTAAACTCGGCAGCCGCGCGTAGCAGGTTGGTCAGGGTTTGTACTCGAGAGCCAAACCCACGCGGCAGGCTCTCGGCCCGCCCCAGTTGGGCGATGTCGCTACGGCTGAGGAAGAAACCACTCCTGGTTGGCGTAGCCAGGTATTCGGCGATGTCTTTAAGCCCGGTACCTGCTTCGTCCAGTATGTCGGGCGGAGGCACAGGCGCAACCCTCTCCGAGCGCCCGGTGTGCTCGGCGCCTGCGTTGTCCAGGCCGGCTCGATGATCAAGCACAACGTCCAAGGTAAACCGACTCAACGCGGCGTAGAACGGATACGGCTGTTGCTCGGCCGCACAGACAAAGGCAGGCAGCCACTCGAGCAGATGGCCATCCACGAACTGACGGAGCAGCTGGCGTACACGCTCTGTTTCACGTGGCTCGGTGTTTTCTATAGCTTCAGCTTCAGCCTCGGACAGGAAAGCGAGCAGTGCCAGTTCGTGCCCCAGATGGTCGGCGCTTTCGCGATCGAGCACGGGCTGGAAACCGATCTGTGCGTAGAGGCGCTGCACATGGCTGGCCGTTGGCCCTCCGAGTAGCCCTTCCCCATCCAGAAACAGACCGGCGTACGGAAAAACCTCCAAGCCGAAAAGTGTATAATGGTCGGCTGCCGCTTCGTCCGCGTCGAACGGGTTCGGAACCAGTGACGCCAGATCCGGGATAGCCTGCACGACAGGCAACACATCGGTTGTAAGACCGCGCTCGTAGAGGCGGCTGAAGAGGCCGTAAGCCTGGCTGCGCGCCCGCGTCTCATCCAAAGGCTGCATGACCTGTCAGGTAATCGAAATGAGGAGGGCTCTACACATCCTGATTCGACCTATTGTAGCCCTCGTAGCCTGACTCCAACGGGTATGGCTCGGAAGGCTTGAACGGGTTATCGGGCAATTGGTAGGCCTCCACCACCGGCCTGAGCGGGCGCTTGAGCCAGAGCGGACGGCGCGTTCCGTCGGGGCTGTGCTCGGTAGCTGGCCGGGCGAGCGCCATCCACCGGCGGTACACCTCCATCGATTTGTTCGTGTCCACGGATACATCGCCGTGTTGGTCCCCGGCATGGGCCTTCGTAACGGATGCCTTCTGGAGCCAACAGTGGCCCCCGCTGATCGGATCGGGATGAACGCTGTGGGTCAGGTTCTGGTGCACACCCACGTCCTTCCACCAGATGCGGCTGGTGTCGGAATCCCAACTTTCCCACGCCGTCGCGCCGTGCAGCACGTGGATGGCGTGTTTGCCTGCCCCGTCCTCCTTCAGATCGACGAGGCTTGAGGCTTGCCGGTTGACGCCCTCGCTCTCCTTGAGCCGCCAGCGCCCCAGGTGATGGCTCATCGCTATGATGCCCGGCTTGATGCCCTCCGTAACCCACACTTTGTCTACGAAGTAGCCAATCTCCGTCTCTACGCGGATGAGGCTGCCGCTCTCGACACCGAGGCGGCGGGCGTCCGAAGGATGCATCCAGACCGGATTCTTGTGGCTGATCTCGTAAAGCCACTTTGCGTTGGCGCTTCGTGTATGGATGAGCGTCGGGAGGCGAAATGTTGGCAGGAGCAGCATCTCGCCCTTCGACAGGTCGATCTCGTCGGGGTGGACGTGGCTCTTGAGGACCCACGGAACCGTAAAGCGCCTCTCCGGCCAGCCCCAGTTGTAGAGCGTCGGGGAGAAGAACTCCAGCCTGCGGCTCGGAGTGTTGAAGCCCGCTTTCTGCTCATCCTCAACCAGCGCGCCGATGGCCTTTCCGTCTTTGACGATCCTGCCCTGCTCGTCGGCCGTACCGCCCTCGACCTCCTGCTCGTACGGAACGTAGTTCGAGTGCTCCACCTCGAACGCGCCGTACTTGCGCATGTACGCAAGCGGCGCCAGGTCTTCAGCGGCAGCGGCCTCGGGCAGGCCCGGCACACTGTTCTCGAAAATCCACCGGAAGTATTCTTCAACCGTGATGATCTCGCCGGGGCGATACGGGCTCTCGAAGTGCTTCCGGATGCCGAGGCTGCCGTCGGGGTCCATCTGAACCGAGAGTTCGATCCAGAACTCGCTTTCCTCCCACACCTCGCCGGGGTTGGCCTCGTGGGTGAAGCGCACTTTCTTGCCAAGGCGCTCCATCGCCACGCGGCGCACGGGTTGGCGGAAGCCGATCCACTGCCCGGAATGCGTTTCCTGGCTCATTATGTCGTGCCGTTCGCCGGCGTGGCCCATCGGCAGCACGTAGTCGGCAAACCAGGCGCTTTCGTTCCAGGTGGGGGTGAGCGCCACGTGGCACTTGATCTGGTTCTCGTCCTTAAGCGACTTCAGCCACATGAACCCGTCGGGGTTGATCCACATCGGGTTGTAGACGCGCGTGATGTAAACGTCGATTTCGCCGCGGCCTTCCTCAAGGAAATGGGGCAGGAGGAAGCTCATCTCGAAGTGCGCCAACGGCCATTCCACCGGTAAGTGTAACTCGTTCCACGCTTTGAACGGCGGCGGGACATCGAAGGGCTTCGGGACAAACTTATTCCAGGAGTTCATCGAGGTGCCGCCCCGTATGCCGACTGAACCGGTGAGCACGTTCAGGAAAAACAGGCAGCGAGATACCTGCCATCCGCCCAGGTTGCCGATGGAGGCGCTGCGCCACGTGTGCGCTGCCAGCCGCCCCTGGCAATCTCCGATGTACTCTGCGGCCTGCCGGATGCGCTCGATGGGCACCTGGCTCTCTTCTGCGGCGCGCTCGAAGGTGAACTCGGCGTAGAGCGTTTTCAGTAGCCGGTCGAAGTCGGCAAACGTGGGGTTGGCGGTGTCGAACGAGAAGCCGTTGGCCTCCAACTTTCCTTCCCCAACTGCTGCCAGGGTTTCGCTCCAGTTAACCCAACGCTCCACAAACGCTTTGTCGTACAGGTCGTTTTGGATGAGGTGGTTGGCGATGGCGAGCAGCACGTAGGTTTCGCTGCCGGGCCAGGTGGGCAACCAGATGTGGCTCTTCGAGGCGGTGTTCGAAAGGCGGGGGTCGAACGTGATGAGCTTGGCGCCTTTCTCCATCCCCTCCATGATGCGCTGTGCATGGGGGTTGAAGTAGTGCCCGGTTTCCAAATGGCTGGAGATGAGCAGGATGACGCGCGCGTTGGCATGGTCCGGGCTGGGTCGGTCCATGCCTGTCCAGAAGGCATAACCGGCGCGTGCGCCCGCGGAGCAAATGTTGGTGTGGCTGTTGTGCCCGTCAACACCCCAGGCCTGGATACAGCGGTTTGTGTAGCCGTCTTCCCCAGGCCGCCCGACATGGTACATGATTCCGTCGCGTCTTTTCTGACGGCTGGCACGCATCTTTTCGGCGATCTCGCTGAGGGCCTCGTCCCAGGAAATGCGCTTCCAACGTCCCTCGCCCCGTACGCCAACCCGCTTCAGCGGATACAGGATGCGCTCCGGGTCGTATATCTGGTTGAGCGTGGCAGGGCCTTTGGCGCAGTTCCTCCCCCTGCTGCCAGGATGTTTCGGGTTGCCCTCAAACTTTTTGATGTCGAGCGTCTCGCGGTCGATGTAGGCCAGCAGGCCGCAGCCACTTTCGCAGTTGAAGCAAATCGTCGGGACGAGCGTGTAGCGCCGCGCCACGCGCTTTGGCCACGCCTTGCCGTCCCACTCCGTCCAGTCGTCCCAAAGCTCCGGCGGCGGGTACTGGCTGACGCGCCCATCCGGGTGCACGACGGTAGTGAGGTCTACCGGCTCGGGCCTGCGGTCGGTCTCGGTGAAGCGCGGTGGTCCGAAGTCGGAGGTTCCTACGCCGGTACCATCCTGCACCCGCGCAGGCTCGTAGGCCGCTGTCTGCCCCCGTGACTGCTCCGGTGCGGTCGTTGCTTTCAAAACCGCCGAGAGAATCCTGGAAATCCGATCGCTTGTGGTTGCCATGTCAATAGGTGAGAGATCGGCCGAAGGAGTTTAGGCTGTTGAAATACGCGCTCTGTCGCAGGTGGGATGACGTATTTCCACCGACTCCTAGCTGTTGGGAATCTCCTGCGGGGCCATCACGAAAGCGTACTCGTACAGGTACAGGCCCACGATGGCGAGCAGCCCGGCCAGTGCAGTCACGGCAGGCATCCCCAAGAAGAGCAATACCAGTGGTACGAGGTGGCCGGCAACGATGCTGCCGCCCCAGAAGTGAGGTGCAAAGTGACCGTGTGAGATCATCTTCGCAGCACGTGCGGCCGCCTCAGATGCGTGCGGCATTCCGAACTCGCCCATCAATGTTACGAGCAGGTCAACCCCAAGGCTTACGCCAAAGGTAATGCGGGCAATGTGGGTGATCTCAGGTGACAGTGTTGTAAACGGGCTCAGGATGAGCACCATGGCTGCTCCGACCATGAATGCCTGCACGATCAGGTGAAGCGGCAGGAGGGTGCTTTGCCAAAGATCGCGCCCCTCGGCCTGCCCGAAAAGGAACGCAGTGTAAACCGCTGTGCCAAGAGCCAACGGCACGCCAAGCCAGAGCAACCCGACACGCAGCGTTTCCCCAACAGGCTCCCAAAGCTCAAAGTAGGCCCCTGCTTCCAGTACCCACCAGAGCCCAGCAACGGTGCTGAAGCCCATGAGCAAAAAGGCGCCGCGGGTAAGCCAGCTCTTCCATTGCGGCCTCGTCAGGATGCGGAAAAAGCGCTCCGGGCGCTCCAGGTCATAAAGCAGCAGCCCCGTCGTGATGACGGTAAAGAGGAGCGAGACGAAGCCTCCTACGACGAATGTCAAAGCATCGAAGGGAACGAGGCCCAGCCCGTAGCCGAGGGCTAACAGCATAAACAACCCCGTGCCAATGCCTTTGGTAACGAGGTAGGCCGGGACGGGCTAGTGCCAGGGCATCTTGTGCTGAGCGTTGTAGGCCACCTGCACCATTTGCTCGGCCATGCGCCCATCGCCGATCATGATTGGGCCGTCGTTCGGCACTCCTTGTGGCTGAGGCGTCCGAATCGGCGTGCCCGAGGCGGAACGCTTCGAAGCCTTTCCTGAGGGAGCAAGCCTGACCTCGGCGCTGTGGTGATTGCTGTTGTGTCCGTCGCCGCCATGAACTTCATCGCCGTAGAGAGGCAGCACGTCGGCCCACATGAACGTCTCCGGCGTTCGCTCGACGGCAGTGGGGGTGAGGTTGGCCTCCTCGCCTTCAACGTAGAATAGCTTGGGTGATGTGCCCTTCTCGGGTTTGCGGACGGTGACCTGGTGTTCAGCCAGCATCATGCTGATCTCACTCTCGGGGTCGTCCATGTCGCCCGCGATGATGGCGTGCTCGGGGCAGACGACCACGCAGGCCGGCTCCAGATTCATCTCCACGCGGTGGGCGCAGAAGTGGCACTTGGCAGCCGTCCCACTTTCGGGATCGATGTGGATGGCGTCGTACGGGCAGGCCTGCAGGCACGCCTTGCAGCCGATGCACACATCAGGATCGAACTCGACAATGCCGTCCTCCCGCTGATACATCGCCGTAACCGGACAGATGCGTACGCACGGTGGGTTGGCGCAGTGGTTGCACCGGGTCACCTGGAAGTGGCGCCGGACATTCGGATAGACGCCCGTCTCGACGCTCTTGACCCAGGTACGGTTGACGCCAAGTGGCACCTCGTTCTCGCTCTTGCAGGCCGTGGAGCAGGCGTGGCAGCCAATACAGCGGTCGTTGCGGATGAGGAAGCCGTAGTTCATCGGACGTTTGTCGCGGAAGGTTAGGCGTGAGCGCCCGGACAAAGTGCCCTGACAAAAGCGCCCTGATAGCATACCGCAGGCGCGCCTGCCATGTCAGGCCATGTCAGTAAGCGCCTACAGAAATGGGTAGCATGTCCCTAGTCAATACATGGCAAGGAGGGATGTGTCGATTCCGACACTTCGACTACGTTCAGCGCAGGCTTGTCGGGATCGACAGGGGTGGTCGGATTGAGTTGCCTGGGAGTCAGTTGAAAAGGTGATCTGTCTCCGTCACACGTCGGATGACTTTTTCAACAGACTCATCAAACCAGGCTTCCTGGTCAATCACGCGACCTCTGCAAGGGCGGACTGATCCATCTCAACCTCGTTCTTCTCGGCATAGGCAGCAAACGCATCGTTGACGTACTTCACGTCGTAACCATTACGAACCAGGAAGGCGCTAGCCGCTGCCGCGCGTGCACCCGAGGCGCAGTGTACCAGCAGCGTCTTGTCCTTCGGAACGCGTTTTTCGAGGTACTCCGGGAGGCGCGTGTATGAAGCATTGACGGCGCCCGGCACGTGCCCCTCAGCATACTCGCTGGCAAGACGCGCATCTAGAACTACCATGTTCTCGTCGTCCTTCATCCGTGCCACGTCGTCGAATGTGATTTCCTCGATGGTGGCGAAAGCACCACCGGCCTCGAAGTAGTGCTCGAGACCCTCAGGCGTGAAGAACCCGACGATGTTGTCGTAGCCGATGCGGACGAGGTCGCGCAGAGCTTCTTCTACCTGTTCCTCCTCAATGATCAGCACAAACGGTTTGGTCTCGTCTGTGACGAGCGAGCCGACAACCGTGTTAAAGGTCTTGTTCATCGGGGCGTAGAGCGCGCCAGGGACGTGCTTTGCCATGAAGCCAGAGCGGTCGAGCCGGGTATCCACGAGAAGCGCCTCGCCGTCGGTAATCTTGTTTCCGAATTCCTTGGAAGTCAGCTTCTGCGGTTGTGGGAGTGTACCTAGAAGCGGTACGCCGTCGCGGTTGTCGCGCTTCATGCGTGCGAAGTACATCTGTGGCTCGGGCTGCCCGGCCAGGATGGCCGCCACAAAGGCGTTCTCGCCGCCATCGGCCGCAGCAAGGGAGGCATTATAGAGCTTCTCATAACCGACCGTCGTGGTAGGCACGGTGCCCAATGCCTTGCCACAACTGGAGCCGGCACCGTGGGCGGGCCAGACCTGCACGTAGTCCTGAAGCTCACGGAACTTCGGCAGCGATTTGAAGAGTGTCCGCGCCGAGGATTCCTGTACGCCGTGCATCCCGGCGGCCTGTTCGAGGAGGTCCGGCCGGCCGAGGTCGCCCACAAACACAAAGTCGCCGGTGGCGATGCCGATGGGGGTTGTTGCACCCGAGCCGCGGTCTACAACCACGTAGCTCATGTGCTCGGGGGTGTGGCCGGGTGTATGTATGGATTTTATGTCGATGTTGCCGATCGAAAACGTGTCGCCGTCACGCAGAAACGTTACGTCATAATCGGAGCCCCTGGCCCAATTCGAGCCCCATCCCTCGTCCTCACCTTCCGCGGAGAGGTAGAGCTTCGTGCCAAGGCGTTCGGCGAACTCACGTGCGCCGGAGAGGAAATCGGCGTGGATGTGGGTCTCGGCGACGGCCGTGATGGTGAGCCCCTCTTGCTCCGCCGCTTCGATGTACTGATCGATGTCACGGAGCGGGTCGATGATCAGCGCTTCCTTTGTCTGCTGGCAGCCAACGAGGTAGGCATATTGGGCGAGTTTGGGTTCGAAGTACTGACGGAAAAACATGGGTTCATAGTTTAGGTGAACTCGCAGAAGCGGCAGGAAATAGGATGTGGCGACAAGTTAGAGGCCAGCCTTTGGAAACTGTATAGGGAAACACCCTGCAAGCTATACTACCGGTCCTTCTTAGGAAGCTGTTGAAATACTATATCGAAGCTGCGGATGACCTGCTCTTTCTCCAAAGAAATCCCCTCTCCCAGACGAGAGGAGGACGGGGTGAGGGGGACGGCATCTGCAATAAGACAGGTAGCAAGTCGCGTAATGTGGTATTTCAACAGCCTCCCCGGCAGGATTAGTGTGGTAGCCGGTCACGGAGAACCGAGTACGTCCATGTGCCGGCGAGCGCACTGGCGAGGGCTACGAGCAGCACCGAGATGCCGCCGCCGATTAGAGCGAAGAGAGGACCGGGGCAAGCGCCAAGGAGTGCCCACCCGAGGCCGAACACGATCCCACCCATCCAATACCGGGCGCCGGGGATGCGGGAGGCTCCCCACACCTTCGGGCTAAGCTGGATGGGCTCACCGTGGACCGTGGTCAGTTTGAGCTTCTTGATGATCCAGATTGAAAGGGCGGCTACCGCCACCGCACTTCCAATAATGCCATACATGTGGAATGCGTCGAACCGGAACATCTCTTAGATCCGAAACCACGAGATCACCTGGCTCTTGGTGAAAACGACGCCGAGGTAGACGCCGATGAGGGCATAGATGAGGAGGGCGAACGGAACGTTGCCCTCGGCTAATGCCTTCCCGCGGAATCCCGGAGCGACCTGCTCGGTGTCGAGGCATTCGGCGGGTTCTGGCACGTCGTCGCTAGGATCGGACAGGGGAAGCGTATCGTGGTTCATGAGTTCAGGCTATCCGAGCAGGAGTGGAAGAATGAAATGGGTCATG
>JADFLK010000059.1 GCA_022564455.1 Bacteroidota bacterium | reverse complement strand
GGAGGAAGAAAAAAGCGAGGTGGCGCATGGGACGTGGGGTCTAAATACGTGAGTTCTAATGCGTGTGGTCGTGGCCATCGTCGGCGAGGGGAGTGACGGAGTTGTCTGCGGCGGAGGCATCGTCCGGCGTGGTGAGGGCTGCGTAGCGTTCGGGCGTCATCTCCGGCAATTGCTTGACGAAGGCGACAAGCTCCCACAATTCCTCGTCGGTGTGCGTGGGGCCGTAAGCAGGCATTCCCGCCATTTTGATCCCATTTTGGACGATCCAGAAGACCTGATTGGGTTTCCACTCGCCGGCGGTCTCGGTCAGGTAGGGCGGTGTGGGTGTAATGCCCTGGCCCGTTACGCTGCGCTCGATATCGGGGCCGCCATGGCACGTCTGGCACATCTCACGGTACGCGAATGCTCCGCGTGCGATCGTAGTTGAGTCAGTGAGCACGTCGGGCACAGCGGCATTACCTGCACGGGCCTGGATCGAACGCCGCGACATCGTGCTGAGGTACCACTGTTCAATTCCCGAATGCCCGGCTGTCGCGGCAACGTTCATGAGGCCGGTGTAGGGGAAGACGAGTGCGCCGAGGCCGAGCACGGCGAGTGTGGCGAGGACGGTGAGTGCGTACTTCATGGCGATGGGGTGTTGACAGGCGCTAGTCAGGTACGTGAGAGAAAGAATGTGAGGGCGCGGTTGGCCTTCATCGTCCAGGGTCGCCCCGACGGACGGGCGTAGCGAAGCGGTAGCCCCAGTGCGACCACCTGAGCGATAAGCGGCTCGACGCGGCGAGTCCGCCTACCCTGGCGGAGATCGCCAAGCGTCGCGGCGTCAAGTGCGACGCTTGCAGGGAGGTATTCTGCCATCCGTTCGTTCTCGAAGGCGTACCAGGGCGATGGGAATCGGAAGGTGAGATCGATGGCCTCGTCCCGCCGGCGTTGCGTGTAGAGCGGGTTGATCTCGAGTTTTCCAACGGCGTGGGGCCATTCGGGCATTAGGCCGTGCTTGCGGAGGATAGCTTCGTCCTCGGTAGCGACGAGGTAGAGCCATTTGCTCTCGGCGGCATCTTCGCTCACCGCGGGAGCAGACAGATCCGCGCCGTTTTTTTCGAGGTATTCAGCGACAAGCTCGGCCTCGCCACGCACGCGGTACGGCCACGGATCGAGAAGCGCGCCGTACTCGTCGGGCGTGCATTCCTGGTCTTCTTCCGGCGGCATCAGACGGTTACTAGCTCCCGTCAGCATGATGGTGCCACCCTTGCTACACCGGCGCATTTCCGCTACGCAGCGGGTTTTGTTCGTGAAGTAGTGGAAGGCGTCGGCGCACACGGTTGCCGCCAGTGTTCCATCTTTGAAGGGGAGTGGCTGGTCAGCGTCGGCACAGACGAAGTTCGCTCCAGGCGCCACGTAGTGTTTTGCGACCCAGAGTTGGTGGAAGTTCTGGTCCAGCCCGAGTGCAGTATGCCGTGCCGAGCAGATCGTGAGATAGTGGAGCATGTGGCCGTAGCCGCACGCGAGATCGAGAACGGGCTTGTTTCGGGCGGGAAGTGTTGCCAGGAGCGCGAGTGCGGCGAGGTGGCGCGGCTGCCCATACCGGAAGAAGAAGTAATTGAAGGGGTCGAAGGGCACGGGGGAGTGCCAATAGAATGCGTCAAGCCAGTCCTCGGCCGTCAGTTCGTCGCGTCGTGCGAGCATCCGCCGGAGGCGACGCTTGCGGAAGGCGAGCCCAAGCGCGCGGTGAGGCTCGCGGTGGCTGAAGCTGCGGAGTACCGAGATCCGATTGAGCGGCCACGGGCACACCGGAAAAGCGAGCAGGTCCAGTAGGGCTGCCACCCCGTCTCCCGCCTCTATTTGTGCAACGATCGTCTCGGTCGTCGGCCCTCCGGCCACAACGAGGTCATCCGCGATGGAACGGTGCGCGACGTGGTTCTTCCGAAAAATAGGAATGCCGTCGAGGACCGGGAAGGCGAAGCACGCGCAGCGTAGGAGCCCGCAGTCGCCGGCTATGTCATCGTGCTGCGGGATTGGCCCATACGCCAGATCGTGGCCGCATTCGGGGCAGCGAAGAAGGCCGAAGAAGCCAGGTGTTGTCGCCTTCACGAGAGTATGATGCTGTCTCGGGAGAGGTCGCCCGAGGTTGCCACATCGGCTACGGTGCCCTCTGGATGGTCGTACCAGCCGGGATCGTCGTAGGAGGCAAGATCCTCCCTGACTTTGACGAGCGTGAACATGCCGCCCATCGTGATCGTCCCGAATTGTCCTTGACCGCCGACCATGACGATCGAGTTTTCGGGCATCGGCATGTGGCCCATCGCAACGCGCTCGGCCATTCCACCCATGCCGTCTTCACCCATTGTCATGTAGCTCGGCAGCAGGGGACGGACACCCTGTTCCAATCCCGCTGTGTTCGCGCCGATCATGTTGGGGAAATCGTGGCCCATCTGGTTCATCAGGTGATGGGTCATATGGCAGTGCATGGCCCAGTCGCCCGCCGCATCGGCCTCGAACTCGACCGTCCTCGTGCTTCCCGTTGGAACGAGAACAGTCGTCTCCGGCCATTGCGCCGAGTGTTGAATCGGGCCGCCATCGGTGGCCGTGATGTTGAAACTGTGGCCGTGCAAGTGGATAGGGTGGTGGTCCATCGCCGAGAGGTTGCCGAACCGGATACGTACGCGGTCGCCTTTCTTTGCAACGAGCGGCTCGGTGCCTGGGAAAACGCGGGCATTCATGGTGAGGATGTTGAAGTCCGTCATCTCGTTCGGATTCGGACGCGATGTGCCAGGATCGACCCTCCATTCGGAGAGCATGATGGCGAAGTCGCGGTCAACCGGATTGGGGTCGTGCCGCGGATGAATCACGATCATGCCCATCATGCCCATCGCCATCTGCGTCATCTCGTCGTGGTGCGAGTGGTACATGAACGTGCCTGACTGACGCAGGGTGAACTCGTACTTGAAGGTCTCGCCGGGTTGGATGGCGCGCTGATTCAGGCCGCCGACACCGTCCATCCCGTTCGGTAGAAACAGCCCATGCCAGTGAACGGTCGTGGCGGCGGCGGGAAGCCGGTTGGTGACGTATATCCGCACGTGGTCGCCTTCTACCGCCTCTATGGTCGGGCCGTGGACGCGGCCGTTGTAGCCCCAGCACGTCGTCGTGAGGCCGGGCGCGAAGGTGTGTTCTACCTCCTCCACAATCAGGTGATAGACTTTTGTGCCGCCCACCATTCGCCACGGAAGCGATGCGCCGTTCGGTGTAATGACGGGCGAGTAGGAGCCGTCGGACGGGTTTACGCGTTGGGTCTCCGGTGGTAGTGATGTTTCGTTGGACGGATCGCCGACGGTGACGGGAAGGGCTTTGGCTTGACGCGCGGGCGCGAAGAGTGCACCGCCCAGTCCTAGAGCGCCGACCTTCATGAGATCGCGGCGGGATAAGTTGTTCTTGTTCATGGTTTCGTTGGTTTAGTGTCCACCGGCGTGGATAGTGGTCGACGAATTCATTCCCGGGGGGTGAAAGGACGTGACGGATTCAGGCATTCCACCCTGAATGAGGAGGTCCACAGCGGTACGGGCTCTCCAGAAATCGTACAGCGCCTCCACGTAGCGCCGTCCGGCTTCGATTTCCATCTGCCTCGTCTGGAGGAGTTGAAAGACGCCCAACTGCATGGCGTTGTATTGCAGCTGCGTCTCGCGGGTAATCCGGCTTCGAAGCGGGACCACCACGTTCTGGTAGCGAAGAGCCGCCCGTCTCGCAGCCATCAGTTGTTGGTGCGCTGCACGGGCAATGGACTGCGTTTCTACAGCCAGCGCGACGTACTCAGCGCGCCGACGCCGAAGCTCCGCGATGCCTGCCGCCCGCCTCGCCTGCCCCTGATCGAACAACGGGAGCACGAATTCGACCTCCGGCCCGAGCTCCCATTCACCGTCTTCGCGCTCCAGCCCAGCCCCCACTTCAAGATCCGGAACGAGCGACGTGACGTTGGTCAAACCCATCCGGCGTCCGTACGTCTCGATGTCGTGCCGCAGAGCTTCGAGTCCGAGACTTGCCTCCGAGGCCAGGGAGGCGATATCGGCGGGAGCGAGCTCGGTTTCCGGTACCTCGTGCAATCGCGGAGGCAGGCGCCATGTTGTTTGCCCGTCGGCGAGCCCCATGAGCCGATTGAGTCGCTCGCGGTTCTGCATGAGCGCTGTCGTGGCCGCTTCGCTGTCGAGGCGCGCCTGTTCAAGCTGCGCCTGCTCGTTCAGGAGGTCGAGCGTGCGGATGTTTCCGGCTTCGCGAAGGCGTTGCGCAGTCAGGTAGCCGGCCTCACCGGCCTGTAGAACCTGCGCCATGAGTTCCAGCAACTGGGCGTCTGCCTGCGCCCGGTAGTAGCCGGTTCTCACCTGCGCGGCAAGGTTGAGTACCGCTTCCGACACGCGCGCTTTCTCTGCTTCAAAGGCGGAAGTTGCAACCGAACGCCGCAGGGGGATCGTCAGTGCACCGAGAAAATCAAAGGCGACCGAGAAGGCCAGGTCGGGCGAGCCGCCGCCCTCCAGCGGCCACGCTGCGCCGCCGCCGAAGATCGGATTTCGCAGCAGCCCGGCCTGCACAACCTCGGCCTGCGCCACGCCGAGGTTCTCGTACGTCGCCTGCAGCCGCCGGTTGTTGAGAAGGGCAATCTGGACGGCCGCTTCAACGGCCAGCGAATCGGATAGAAGTGTGGCTACAGCGGCGGCTACCAAAGCGTCCTCGGCCTCACCGCGAATCCACTGCACTTCGTAGCCGGTGCGCTGTCGAACGGTCTGAGATACGTCGGGGAAGCCTGCTTCGCGTGGGACTACACAGCCGGCCATCATCCCAAAAATGGCCACCAGAGCGATGGTTTTCCACGTTCTTTGTTGGATCATGGTTTCCTCAGTTTTGATGCCCGTTGTGTGTAGGCGCCGCGGGCTGGATGTCTCCATGTTCCATATTTCCATGATCCATGCTGCTATGATCCATGTTTTCACGGTTCACGCCTTCATGGTTTCCCTCGTCGTCAAGCATCCCGCTGTGTGCCTGCCCATCTGGTTCTGTGTAACCTCGGAGGCTCGCATATGGAGTACGCTGGCCCGAAGTCATAGTGCCATACATTCCCACGTGAGCGATCAGGTGGACGGCCCGGAGTTGCGCGCGGAGCAGGCCGATCTCAGCCGTGACCGCCTCGACCATCTCCTGATCGGCACGTTGTTGCGCGAACATCATGTCGAGATGGCGCTCGTGCTCAACAATCTGAGCGCCGAGAGGCTGCGCCTCGGCAAGCATGGCTTCGCGGAGGTGCTGGGTCTCCATGCGCTGGTCCATCGTCAGTCCGAGCGCGTCGGCAAGTTCCAGCACGTGAAGCGGGCCGGGGTAGCCGTTGAGTTCGGCCGGCTTGGCCATCCCCATCCCTCGACCTTCCAGCAAGTCGGAGATGTCGTCGGCCGAGAGGGACGACGTGTGTTGACCTTGATTGTCGGTGTTCTGGTGCTGCTGATGTTCATCGTGCTGCGCGTAAGCTACAATAGGGAGCAGAAGGCCGATAAGGGCAAATTTGAGTAGGATCATGGTTGACTGACCTGGGAGGTCGGTTGGAGTCAGGGACAAAACCAGAACCACATGGACAGTCGCCACGCACGCCTGCACCTCAGCAGACGTACAATCAGACGGGACTCGCACCCTCAGCGGGGTTGTCCACGTGGGAGCCGTTCTCGGGCCTGTTAACAGGTCCTATTCCGAACGGCCTGAACAACCTCAGGTCAGGAAGCAACCAAAAAGAAGATGCCGGGCCACGGGTAAGGGCGGGGGCAATCCATCCGCGGCGATCTGTGAATGTGGCTCATTCAAAGCAACTGGGATGGTCTCAGCGATAGCCTCTGTCACCATCGCCGTCAATTGCGCGGGGCGCTCAGTTTTCGAGGCCGTCAGGCCTTGTGCGGTGCAGCAGGAGGGCGTAAACATCACGTCCGATGAGCCATCTGAGTCACCCGGAGATTCATTCTCCATCGGCATGGCGGGATCCATTCCCATCCCGCCGATATCGTGGCAGGGCGGAGCTACCGGCGCTTCCGGCATGGGTATCGGCTCCGTCAGAACCATCCCGCACACCGACGACAGCGGCGCAAAGGCGGTCGTTACCAGTGCAACGGATGTGAGCAGCGCGAGCGCGCGGTATGTGCGGAGAACTTTCAGCATCAAAGCCAAACTACGACGGGATCGGGCACACGTTCCAGGTTCGGATCATAGCAGGTACCAGCGGGAAGCACTTCTAATCAAGGCGTATCGTTTGCGCTGAGACCAGCCTTCGTATCGCCAATCTTAAGACTCAACGATCTCAGCCTCATATTCGATTCTCGGGGACGCGTCGCCGTCGTCCACCTCAAGCGGCCAATAAGCCCAATCAATCATGCGTGTCTCCCGCAGGCCGGTGGACGCCACCGGCGGCGGAGTTCACGGCTTCTGCCAGCGTAGGGTGGACGTGGAGGCTTTGAGCAATTCTTTCGTACGTCGCGCCCAGATCAAGCGCCAACACGAGTTCGTGGATGAGTTCGCCCGCGTGCGATCCGACGATTGTCGCCCCGAGAAGCCGATCGCTCTCGGCGTCGGCAACGAGTTTGACAAACCCGGCTGTCTTGCCCATAGCCTTCGCGCGCGCGACCCGGGTAAACGGATGCTTTCCCACCTTGACGGTGTATCCCGCTTCTCGTGCGCCAATCTCAGTCAGCCCCACGGCGGCTACCTCTGGGTCGGTGAACGCAGCATAGGGGACGTGGCGGCCGGTACTCGTTGTCATCTCGTCCGTCTCGCCCTTCACAATACCCCGATAGAGGCGGTTGGCGTCGTCACGCGCACTATGTGTAAACATGGGCCATCCCGTAACGTCTCCGATGGCCCAGACGTTCGCTGCGCTGGTCCTGAATGCATCATCAACCACGACAAAGCCTTGTTCGTCACTCTCGACCCCTGCTGCCTCAAGATCGAGCGTGTCGGTATTTGGCGTTCGCCCTGCGGCTATGAGAAGCGCGTCGCCCTCGAAGGTCTGCACGCCGCTGCCGACGCGGGCGATGAGACTGATGGCGCCACTTTTATTGCCAACACTCTCGACATTGGCGTCCAGAACGACTTCGATGCCTTCTTCTCGAAACACCTCGGCGATGACCTCGCCGGCATCCGGGTCGTCACGTGCAAGAAGGTGTGGCCCGCGTTGGAAAAGTGTTACTCGAGACCCGAACCTTGCAAACATTTGGGCGAACTCACAGCCAACATAGCCGCCGCCAACTACGAGTAGATGTTCAGGCAGGTCGGTTACGTCGAGTAACGTTCGACTCGTATGGTAGGGTACGGAATTTAGTCCCTCAATCGAGGGGAGTGCGGGACGCGAGCCTGTGTTAAGGACGACGCGCTCAGCGTGAATGGTGTTTGTTCCGGCCTGGAGCACGCGCGGCTCAAGGAAATGGGCCTCTTCCTCAACGAGTGTGAGGTGATCGTTTTTTTCGACCTGGCGGTAGGCGCTGTCTCGGATGGAACGAACAACGTCATCCTTGCGCCGGATTGCGGCTGGAAGGTCCACGCGCACATCCCCTGACACCTCAACGCCCAGCAGCCCCGCTGTGCGGGCGATGTGGGCCACGCGTGCCGTTTCAATGAGCGTCTTCGTCGGAATGCAGCCCCGGTTGAGACAGGTGCCCCCGAGCAGTTCACGCTCGATGAGAATCGTCCGGAGGCCCTTGTAGGCCGCTTTGTTTGCGATGGGGAGGCCAGCCATGCCCCCGCCGATGACGGCGAGGTCTACGGAATGGTCAGGCATAGGAGGCTATTGAATTACGTGTTCTGTCGCCGAGAGGCGCCGTCGCAGGCAGGATGAGGTATTTCAACAGCCTCATAGGGAGGGCGGAGCAAGGGGTTCAACTGCAGGAATCCGCATCGCCATGCGGGGATATCCGTACGTCCGGCCACGTGCCCTGCTCACTCTAGGATTCAACGATCTCAGCCTCGTATCCGAGATCCTCGATCGCTTCCACAAGGGCTTCAGCAGAAGTTTCCGAAGGATCGAAGCGGATGTGAGCCTCAGGTGGTTCTATCGAGACTTCGGCCTCGATGACGCCTTCGACGCGCCTCAGCGACGCGGCCACTCCAGTGGCGCAGGCTGAACAGGTCATCCCCGCAATCTGGATTACCACTTCTTCTTCCTCCGCAATGTTGGTTTGGGAGTTGTTCGAGTTCCCGATTGCAGCAGGAATGGTCAGGATCGCGACCAAAGCGAGGGCGAAAAAGACGGTTGCGTTTTTGGTATTCATGGCGGCCGGCAGATGTGGAACAAGGTCCGTGTGGAATAGTTAGCAGGTCGGTTATATAACAACGGAGCCATGTAGTTCCATGCCCAAGACAGCAAATCCATCAAAACAACCGGTGACCGACGGCTCGTGTGTCCGCGTTGTTGACGATGCCGCCCTCCACGCTGAGCGCCTGGATGCGCTACGCCACGAGGCGCTGGCAAATGACCACCTGGTGGCATTGGCCGCGTTCATGAACACAGCCGGCAACGAAACGCGCCTGCGCATGCTCTACACGCTGTGGCGAGCCGGCGAGCTGTGCGTCTGTGATCTTGCGGATCTGTTCGACATAACGCAGCCCTCTGCCTCCAGGCATTTGAGATTGTTGCGGGAGAAGGCATTGGTTCAATCCCGGCGCGACGCACAGACCATCTATTACTCGGTGTGCCTGGACAATCCGTTTGCTCGGCTTCTCGTTGCACTCTTTTCGGATCAGGAAGCCGACAAGATCACACTTTCCCTAAATGGGGAGACTCTGGTATGAGCACACGTCAGGATAGAAAAGCAGGGTGGGGAATGGGCGCAGCGGTAGGCGCTGCCGTGGTAGCGAGTGCGTGTTGCACCATCCCGCTGCTCCTCGTAACCATGGGGGTGGGTGGTGCGTGGGTGAGCACGTTGACGGCGCTCGAGCCGTTTCGGCCGTACTTCATCGCACTGGCCGTTGGGTTCCTGGGCTTTGCAGCCTACCGGCTGTATCAACAATCGCGCAGGCCGGATTGTGACTGTGAGGAAGAAGCCGTTTCGCTACGGACGAGGCAGATGCTTCTTGGCGTAGCCGCGCTGCTCACGCTCGGGCTGATCGCATCGCCTCAGTTTCTCCCGGAGCCTCCAACGGGAGAGACGGTTCCAGCCCAGGGTGTCGCCCTGTCTGCATCCATGCAAGAGGTTACGCTTGAGATTGAG
>JADFLK010000421.1 GCA_022564455.1 Bacteroidota bacterium | reverse complement strand
GAACGAAGTAGTCGACTGTCAATCCGCCCCCGGCGGGGTTGGCTACCGTAACCCCGATCTGGAGGGGAATCTGGGCCGTATCGCCACTCCCCGTATGCTCAAACTCCAGCGGCGTGAAGGAGAAATCCGACAGCGTGGGAGGGTTCGGGATGAGGTCGCCTGCACCCGGCGCTGAGTCGCAGCCGGAAAGCGAGACTATTAACCAGAGCGCGCCAAAAAGGAACGCGGCAGAACGTACGAGCAACCGAGGGCGCATCAAGCGAATTAGGAGGCTGTTGAAATACCTCATCCCCACAGTATGCGGGGCGCCACTCGGCCGATCTCTGCGTTCCGAGATGCTCGCCGAATCAGTGATTCGACTGCGATCTCGCGCCTTGATCTCGGTCAAGCTGCGCTCGTCTCGGCTACAGAGTAGGTAATTCAACAGCCTCTTGGGCGGTGAAACGAATGCAAACGGCCGGCTGCGCCGACGGGGCGCAAAGGTACGGCGCTCGTAGCGGAGCGGTCAGAGGGCTCGGGGGCTTGTCCAGAATTCAACGGGGCCGAACATACGGCCCTGTGCGGGGCGCGGCAACCAATCCACCAGGAATTGCCCCAAACCCACGCCTCACCCCACAATGTAAATCGGTTGGATAGAGAAACACAGAATGAATAACACGAGGCAGAGGTAGCCCAACGCCCTGCGGCCGGGCGAGAGGGGCTCCTGTACCAGCACGGGTGGGTGGTCCACACGAATGAGAAAGACAATCAAACCGACCCACAGCAGCCAGGCCGAGTAGCCGAATGTATCCGCCACCTCGGGAAGGAGGCGAACCACCACTGCGGCGAGGCCCAGTAACCCGATCAGCGCCGGGATGAGAAGCCGCCAGTCGCCTTCAAACAGGCGCCACATGAGGCCGGCAAGAATGGCCGCAAGGATGACCCAACCGTACCAGGTAGTCCCGAATACGTGGCCAAAGCCAATGGCGCCTGATATGAGCAAGATCAGGGTGACAACGCGGGCGATGACGGCGTGGACTTTGGCTCCGAACAGTGCGTACACCACGTGGCCGCCATCCAGTTGGCCTACCGGGAGCAGGTTGAGGGCGGTAAAAAAGAGGCCGAGCCACCCCGCCAGCAGCAGCGGGTAGTGCATCAACTCCGACGGCGACGGCAGACCAGGAACCACGAGGCGGACCAGCGCAAAAAGCGGCGTGTCGCCGAACAGCAGAATGAGGTCGCCGGGCTGGAAGTCGACGGCAGGAAAAACGCCGTTCTGCTCGACGTAGCTCGCCACCGCTTCGTGGCCCGGAACATCCAGCAGGTAGCTCGCACCCGGCAGCGTTGCAATGGCCAGAATCAGCACGCCCAGCGCCACGACGAAGCCCGCCAGCGGCCCGGCCGCTCCTACATCAAACAACTGCCGCGTGCGGCGCATGGGCTCGCGAATGCGGATCACGGCACCAAATGTCCCGAATGACAGGATGGGAAGCGGAATCGGGATGTAGTACGGCAATGAAACGCTGATGCCGTGCTTCCGGGCTGCGAGGTAGTGCCCAAACTCGTGAACCGTGAGGAAGAGGAGGAACGGCACGGCGTAGCGAAGGCCGTCCATGACGTAAGCCGTCCAGCCGAGATCCTCGTACACCACCCCCCGCCCCACGAGCATCCCGCCCGCATAAACCATCGAAAAAAACGTTGCCAGGAAAAGCCCCAGATGCAGCCCGTAGCGCTCTCGCTGAGGCTGCGGCCTGTACTCCGTGAGAACGGAGCTGGAGGCAGGCGAATCAGCCATCCTTACACCAATGCCCCCAGCCCAGCCTCAATCCGATCCGCTCCGCGAGCGAGATCGTCCATCGACGACGCATAGGAGACACGGACACCGCCGTCAGAGCCAAACGCCTTGCCGGGCACGAGGGCCACGCCGTGCTGCTCCAGAAGGTAGAAACAGAGGGCTTCTGAGCCCGTGATCTCAGTTCCGTCGGTGGCTGAACGCCCGTAATACGCCGAGACATCCGGGAAAAGGTAAAACGCGCCCTCGGGTTTCGGGCAGCGCACACCCGGCCAGCGGCTGACCCTATCCAACATGTAATCGCGGCGCTCCCTGAAGGAAGCCGCCATTGCTTCTATGGGCTCCTTGTTCATATGCACGGCTGCGAGTGCGGCCCGCTGCGTGATGGAACACGGTGCGCTGGTGAATTGGCTTTGGATCTTGGCGGCTGCATCCACGATCCACTGCGGCCCGGCCATGTAGCCGATGCGCCAGCCGGTCATCGCATAACCCTTCGAGAAACCGTTGATCGTCACCGTCCGCTCGGCCATGCCCGGCTGCGCGCCCATCGTGGTGTGCTCGGCGTCGAAGA
>JADFLK010000058.1 GCA_022564455.1 Bacteroidota bacterium | reverse complement strand
AGAACCTCCCCGTGGATCAGGCCTGCCTCGCCGTCAAACTCTACGTGTCCGGAATATCCCTTGTAGTTGAGCATAGTAGTTACCCAGGCTGAATGCCTGCCTCTTTGAGTAAATCCGGATCTTCGTCGCTCAGGAACCATCTTTCACGATGTGTATAAGATAGGACGATCGTACACATCACATCCCTTTGAACTCATGAGAACCAATATCGTCATTGATGATGCCCTCATGCAGAACGTCTTGAACGCCACCGGGCTCAAGACCAAGCGCGAGGCCGTCGAGTTGGGCCTTCAGACGCTCCTGCGCCTCAAGAAGCAAGAGCACATCAAGTCCTTCCGTGGCAAACTGGACTGGGACGGCGACCTTGATGCGATGCGAACAGATCTATGATCCTGGTCGATTCAAGCGTCTGGGTTGATTACTTCAACGGAGTGGATACGCCCCAAACATCCAAACTGGACTCCCTGCTGGGCGTGGAGCCGCTTGGAATCGGCGATCTCATCCTGACGGAGGTACTTCAAGGGTTTCGGAAGGACGCTGACTATAAACAGGCCAAACAGCTTCTCTTGTCCCTTGTGATCTTCGACATGCTTGGCGTGAGGAAGGCCGTGCAAAGCGCCGAATATTTCAGGACGTTGCGTAAGCAGGGCATCACGATCCGCAAAACTGCCGACGTCATCATCGCGACGTTCTGCATCGAAGAGGGTCACGCGCTCCTCTTCTCCGACCGGGACTTTGCTCCGTTTGTGGAGCAGTTTGGGTTGCGCGAGATGACATGAGGCCACGAAAATCGTTCCTGAACGATTGCCGGAAAATTGGCGCTGACGGGGCCCAAGCGAAGGTTAACCGGCCGTATTGGATGAGGGCTTGAATGAGGAGATTGCCGACGCCAGACCGTTGAAGTCCGTCTTCACCGGATCGAGGCGGAGGAGGCCTAACAAGCTGATGTGTTTCTGGGTCGGGCATCGCTCGTCGAGCACCGCCGTTGGAAGCACGTAGAACACCCACTGATCCAGATCGAGTGGGTCCACGCTCGTTTTGTCCTTATGCGCCAGTACGCAGAACACGTACACATCGGCCTGCCGCCTCCGCTCGGACGCCAACTCGTTCGTATCAGCATTCCACGCGAACGTCGGGCGAATGCCGAAGCCGATCGTGGAGAGCTCCCTGTGGAACCACGTCTGGAGGTAGGCCGACGACTTTACCTCGACCTTCAGCCCGGATTTCGAAACCAGATCGTAGGCATCCCACTGCGCACGTACGCCTGTTGCCAATCCGAGTGCGTGAGCCACGATGTACTCGGCCAGAATACCGCGGGTGGCGTTGCTCACGAGGTCCGAAGCCGACCAGCGCCAGAAGTCGAGCACGTTGGCGGTAAGCGGTTGCCCACCCATGTGGAATGGCTCCGATCCTGATCTCGACTCGACACTAATTGCCGGGTATCCCTTGTTCAGATCCAATGGTTGGGACGGGCAGCGAGCAGTGGGCTCCTTAGTTGCGGTCAATGTGGTCCGCGGGACCACCGTCGTAGCAAATCCCCCTGTGACTTCAACCTGACCCTTCCAGCGCACGAAAGCGCCAGCGATAGCCTCTCGAAAACGGGCTTCGTGCCGGGCCTGAGTTACAAGTAGGAATAGGACATGAGGCGTGCGGAATGCCTCCGTGAATGCTGCGCCTGTACGCTGCTGTAGCTCCGATATCATACGCGCAATGAAGGGAGCGCGACGTTCTCGGCGGAAATGCTGGTAGATGAGTAGCGAGCATCCCATGTCCCAAACCGCATTGATCTCTTCCCACGTGATGTACTTCGAGGAGCCCTTGCGCCCGACGGGTTTTGAGGCAACCTCGATTCCGTTGTCTGGATCCAGAAATACCAGATCCACACCAGAGGCAGCACGGAGCAAGCCCTGTAGCCACCGATCCCGATCTTCGCGGGCGTCCGGCACCGGTTCCGAGTAGTACGACGAGCAAGGCAGTAGGCTGGAATTCTCGATGAGCGAGACTTTCGGCTTGACATCCGCTTGAAGGAGAGCCGAAAGACCCGAGTAGAGCTCAGGGTCAAACTGTTGCCACTTCTTTGGCTGTTGCAAATACAAACGGAAATCGCCATCCGTACTTCTATCGTCCGCCGTGAGCATCCACGCCACAAGTAGCCTGTGCGCTCCGCCTGATTGAAGCGCGCGTAGCAGTCCATACTTGCGGTAGTCATTGATGTCACCGAAGTACTGGTTTTTCATTTCGTCCCCTCAATCATTACTTCTGCTCACCATCCGACTAATCCTCCCCCTGCCCGCAGCCCAGCCGACGGTTGGGCTATAGAAAGCCGTGGTCCAATACTCGAATCCGTCAAATGTGGTCCAGGTGGTTCCGTTGTCGGCAGAGAAGGCCGAGCCGGATGGAGAGACTGCAACCAGGGTTGGTCTCAGCACACCGGGGACCATGCTCGCCCCGTACACCTGGCCTCCCAGCACAGTCGCGCCAGTTGAACGCCACGTAGCGCCACCATCGGAGGTGATCGCTACGTTCTCCGTCTCCCGCGTACTCGGGCTACCGAACGCGATCCCATTCTGCCCATCCCAGAATAGAACCGACGTGATTCCCTCGTCACCGGCCGTGCTTTCGATGGGCGTTATGGCCTCGGTCCATGATTCGCCGTAATCGGCTGTACGGATGACGCGCGTATCCACCGAGGACGCCCCGGTCCCGAACCACCCCAATCCACCGGGCTGTGTTTCTACACACGTTCCAGATGCCGCGAAGGAGCCCTCGCCGTCGCGAGCATCGGGAACGAGTGCGGGGTCGATGCGCTGCCACGTTGCGCCGCCGTCCATGGTGCGAATCAGCGTGAACTCGCCGTCGTGGCTGTCGCTGAAAGCAAACCCGCGCTGCCGATCCCAAAAGGAGAAGCAATCGAAGAAGGCGTTGGGGTCTTCGTTCTGGAAGGAGAGCGTCCAGCTCGCTCCGCCGTCCGTGGTGTGATAGATGCGCGAGTCCTCGCCCGGCCCGATGGATAGGATAAACGCCTCCTGGTCGGAGAACGCATGCACGTCACGGAACTGGAGCGAGTCCGGCCCTGGCGCATCGAGCATCGTCCACGTTTCACCGCCGTCCGTCGTCCGGCCCACCACGCCCGGCGAGCCCGACACCCACACGGTGGTGGCATCCACAATCGACAGCCCAACGAAAAGCGAGGTGGTGTCTTCGTACTGGACTTCCCACGACGGGTTGTACAGCCCAGCTTGATACCGTGTCGATTGGCAGCCGCAAGCGAAAAGGAGGCCAAACAGGACTGGAGGCAGGACTCGTGGCATCAGGAACTCCTCGCTTTGTTGAGATGGTAGGTGAGAGCGATGCAGCGCGCAAGACATCGGTGAATCAAACGACAACGCTGTGTATGTCGCCATCAGCCTATGTGCGTCGTAACAGATCGGTTGCACCCTTCATGCCTGGAAGCTATCCTAACATTCTAAATTGCAGCGGCGGGCTCCTCTCGAAATCTCCGGTTTTACGACAATGAATAGCATCCTCCCCTTTCGTTTTGTCGCCCTTTTGTGCTTTTGCCTGGCCAGCACGGGCCTGAGTCGAGCTCAGTGGATCAACTTTACAGAAGATCCCTCACGTCTCCAACTCACTACAGTGCCCTCCGATGACAGTGAAGAGAAGGATTTCGCTGTCGCCGATTTCGACCAGGATGGCTGGACTGACGTCGTAGTCGTCCGGAAGCAGCCTTTCTCGTCAGTCGGCCCACGTGCCGACCTGCTTTTAATGAACGAAAACGGGACACTGGTCGACCGTACGCTAACGTATGCTCCCGAGTTCACGACGCGTCTCACGGATGCCCGCGATGTGTGGGCCGGCGATCTCGACATGGATGGATGGGCGGATGTCCTCGTGGCCAGCACGTTCGAAGATCCTCCCGTTTACTATCACAATCTAGGTGAGGACGGCAGTGGGAATTGGCTTGGGTTTGCCGACGAGTCGGCCACGCGCCTGCCAACGATAACGATCCCAACCCTCCAGTTCTGCGCCTTGTGGGCAGGTGACCTGACCGGAGACGGCGCGCCGGAGATTTACTTCTCCAACTACGATCCGGGCGGATTGGCTTTCGATGTACTCCTCATAAACGATGGCTCTGGTGTCTTTACCGATGAGACCTTTGCGCGAATGGGGAATCTTCGCAATTCGGCCTTCGGAACCTCTACTGAAATACATGACATGGATGGCGATGGTGACAATGACATCGTCAAGATATCTACACTCTTCGACGTGGCTCCGTGGAATGACATTGGTGTTTTCGTCCTGTTCAACGACGGTGCCGGCTTTTTCTCGAACTGGATGAAGCCACCGAGCGGCGCTCCGTACATGTTTACCGTGGGCGACCTCGACGAGAACGGCCTCCGGGATATTTATATCGTTGACGACGGGCAGGATTACGTGGACCTGGCCCAGAGCGCTACGCCGGACGTGAGTATCCAGTACACGCAGAACACGCTCTCCAACTCTCCCCGTACGACGGGCTTCGGTGGAAACGTGAAGCTGGCCGACTTGGACCTCGATGGAGACCTTGACTTGGCTATCGCGGATGTGGACGTTGATATCCCCCCCTGCGAGAGCGGTGGGGGCTCCAATCGCAAGTTCACCATGCTCCAAAACGAGGGGGATGCGACTGGTACGCTCTCCGACCCATGGGGCACCCAGGACAACGCCTGGAATGTCTCGACATTCGACTTTGCTCTCCTGGACATAGATAACGACACCGACCTCGATCTCCTTCTAGGTGTTTGTTCGGGCTACATGGTTTTTCTTCAGGACGGTAGTCCCGCCGCATTCGATCTAAACCTGGGTTTGGGGAACGGGCCGAACGCTGACGAGATGGCATACAAGTGGCTTGCGAGAAACCCGACCGAAATGGAGCTGAAGGCTCATGTCTGGATGGACATCAGCGGCCCGGAAGGATACTTCGATGTCGTCTTTAGAGCAGGCCTCACGCTCGACCCTGGCGAAGAGAACGTCGATCGCGATATATACACCTTCTTACCCGGAGCATCCGACGGCGCATACACCGTCACGCTCTATTCGGGGCAGTTTGATGACGTTGTTCTGAACACGGTCACCAGGACATTCATCAAGAGTGGTTCTACAACAATCGCGGCCGAAACGAGCTCTGCGGAGAATTCCACGGCATTGCCGGAGACCTACCGCCTCAATGGAAATTATCCGAACCCGTTCAATCCCAGTACGACGATCAGGTACGCTGTGCCCGAAGAGGCCCACATTAGGTTAGACATTCTTGACGTGCTCGGACGCCACGTGGCGACACTCGTCGACGACATCCAGAATCCGGGATACTATCGAGTTGTGTGGAATGGATTAAACGAAGGGGGGACAAGCGTGGCCTCGGGCGTCTATTTCGCTCGGCTCCAGGCCGGCATCACCCTGCTCACACAGAGAATGCTACTTATGAAGTGATCGGAGATATGCGCCTTCCCCGCTAATAGAGTGGTGCGATGGTCTCGGTGAACAGTCGGATCTGCATTAGCCCCGTAACGCCTCAATCCGCTGATGCACATCCAGCGGCACCAGATCGCCTGATTCCAGCGCCGCCTCGTACAACCACGCCGCTCGTTCGCGGCTATCGGGCGCATCGTCTTCTCTGAGAAGATCGGCCAACGCCAATGCAAGGTCTCCCGACCATGCTCCTCCCGGTGAACAGAGGTTGACTAACTCATCGCGCGACATCGTGCCCAACTGATTGAGGTCTCGTTTGAATACCTGACGTAGCGCCTGCGTCAGATGGTCCTCCGCAAGCTCTTGCCGGCCTGCCTTCTTGTTGAACAGCACGGCAGCCAGTGCCTGCACAAGTTGGTGGACCTGCCGGAGGATGTAGTCTTTTTCAATCACTCGAGATCGTAATCCAACGTCAGGGTGTGGGTTCCGTCTTCCGCTACGGAAATCTCCGTCGTGCCAGTAAGGCCCGCAAGCTCGCCCCGCGCTGACCCCGGCACCACGTTACCCGACGTCTGCGGGCTACCGTGGCCTACCAGCCCAACGTGCTGGATCACGAACGACCCACTCTTGCCACCAAGCGACCCCGTGAACAGCTCGGATGCAACGTAGCCTGCGCCAGCCGCGAGGTCCTTTTCATCCGCCTGGCACCCGAGGAGCTCCGCCGTGCTTTCTCCAGCCATGTCACCCTGAAAGGACTTCTTTACGGTCGCTCTCGATAAACGTGGGCCGCCATCCGGTTCATGGTAGGTCGATTCGTCCCAACCGGTGACGTTGAAGGTGGAAGTGGCGCGTGTGGGCATACCGCTCAACCGGAGTCGTTAATGAAGTGCACGCCTAGTCTACGAACCTTGGAGGATAAGACTTGACGATTCTTGCTGGGTCTTTTCAGGATGACGGGCTCGATAACGCCGCACGCTAGTCGACGTGTCGGTTGTACACAACTTCCATCTCTCCCATGGGCCCTTTGACCGTCATCGTGAGCCTGTCATCGTCAACGATGTAGGGAATCTCTTGTTCGAGCAGGCTTGTTGTCTCGTTAATCTCAGCCTCGGTGAAACCGCGCCGGTCAAAACTCCTCGATGGATCCTCACAGTCCCTCATTTCGGTTTCGCCGGATTCAATGCTCAACCGGAGGCTGGCGTCGTCAAAGTCCAGCTTCCCAAAATGAAAAATATGCTGCCGGCAGCCACCGCCCATCGCATAAATCATGTGCGTCTCGTAGCTACCGTCCTCGCGTATTGTGTGGGTGGTCACGACGGACGAGTCCCCGAAGGACATTTCGTTTTTCCAGATACCGTAGATGCCTGACATGAGCTTATTGCAGTTGTGGGGAAAGGCACCCTACATAGTACGTCGGCCGGCGTTTAGGAAAGTGCAAGCTGCTTACAACAGCACGAGGTACGTCAATTTGACGACGCCCACCTGATCCCTCAGCACCACATTGAGGTTGGGGTCGAACAACACGTCGTTTCCGTCGGTGAAGTGGTAACCCGTGTTGAACACAACGAAGAGGTCGCTGCCGGGCGTGTGGATCCAGTCGACCCGGATGTTGGCTTGCAGGTCGCGCGAGAAATTGTCGTATTGGATTAGCGACCTGGCAAATAACTTGCGGCTGACGGCGGCGAGAATGGACAGCGATACTGTTGTGGCGTCGAAGGATCCGTTCTCGATGGGCAGGTCGATGATCGAATGGTTGATGCTGCCTTCCAACGAAAGGTGCCGCGACTGCCGAAACCCAATGCTGCCGCCGAAGTCGGTGCGGTTGCCGTGGAAAACGCGCCGGTGGACACCCGCCCGGAGCCATACAGGCGGCGGCTGGAATCCGTTTCGCCACTGAGCCGGACCTGGCTGAACGTGTAGTCGGCGGCTGGAATCTCGGCGTCGGAACGGATGAAGAAGGAGTCTTCGAGCCGCTCGAACTGACGCTGATATTCTACCTCCACGCGGTCGCGCCGGTCGAATTCGGCGCGCGCCTGCACTTGCACCTCCGTCGACTGCTTCTCACCGTCCTGCCCTTCGATGTAATCGTAATCTCCCTGGATGTCGAGCCGACGGATCATCGGCAAGGCCGCCCACTCGACGAGAGGGCTATAGCTGAGTCGCCCGGTGTACTGCCGCATGTTGCGGCGGCGAACGAAGCCGAGTGCGGGCGCGTAGTTCTCGCCGACGCTAGTAAACGTTGCTTGGGCACCGTAGAGGTCGTTTTGCAAACGTAGCCGGACGTGCCCCGCGGCATCGTTCAGGGCATCGTCAGTGTCCCACACATTTGTGAACCACGCATTGAACTGGCTTGAACTCCAGAACCGAACCTGTGCATCTACGCCAAGTGCCCGGTTGTAGGTGCTGTCCCGCTGCAGGTTGGTCAGGATGGTCCCGACGGTCGCCCGCGGCAGCAGAGTCGTTCGCACTCTCGCGACGGTGTTATTGGCCGAGCCCTCGCCCAACAGATCGCCCATGCCTTCACCCGTCTCAATGTTGAGCACGCCCCCGGAGACCGGCCCGAGCTGCCCTGTGAGCCGTGCCCCGGCCAGAATCTGATCTTCCAATCCGATGCGACGTGAAAAGAAGGTCTGCGTGGAGCCCGGATTGCCGTGCTCGAAGAGGCCGGAGCGCTCCAGGAAGAACTCCCGCTTCTCCGGGAAGAAGAGGCTGAAGCGGCTCAGGTTGAGCTGTACGTTGTCGGACTCGACCTGCGCGAAGTCTGTGTTCACGGTCAGGTCGAGCGTCAGGTTCGAGGAGATGCCGTACTTGAAATCCACGCCGAGGTCGCGCGTGAACTCGGACTCCGTGTCTTCGACGGCGAGGTCCGGGCGGCTGCGCTGCGCGCCGGTGATCACGTAGGGCTTGATCTCGATGTTGCGGCCTCGGCGGACGTTTCTCAGGCCGCGCAACGTCCCGTACTGCGAGACGGCGGCGAGGACGGTAAAGCTGTTGCCGTACTCCAGCCCGATGGCCGGCCACATCCCGCGCTCGTTCTTCCGGTTGACCATCCGCGACAGCATCAGCCCGAACGAAAGGTCATCGCCCTCGGGGAAGCGAAGCTGACGGAATGGAATGGCCACTTCCATAAACCAACCTTGCTCGTTGATTACCGTTTCGCTTCGGAAGACGGCGTCCCACGAGAAGCTGTCAATCGTCAGGCCCTCGTCGGTGATGGTTGCATCGTCCTGCGTGCCGAGCGCGTTCATCTCGAAGAGGTACGCGTTGCGGCCATCCTGGTAGGTATCCAGGCCGATGTAAACGTGATCGTCTCGGTCGTTGCGGCCCCCGCGCTCGAGGTTCTTGGCCCTGATGAGCTCCGGGTTGGCGTCGTAGCAGGAGAAGGCGAAGTAGAGATCGTCGCGGTCGTAGGCGATGCGGACCTCCGTACGCTCGGTTTCGGGAGCGCCGTCGTCGGGCCAGACCTGGATGAAGTCCGTCACCGGGGCAATATCCTGCCAGAAGGCCTCGTCTAGGTGACCGTCAACGCGCGGGGCTTCTTGGACGAAGACCGCGGTTACCTCGTTGACGGTTGGGGACGGCGCGTTTTGCGCAGAAGCGGATGCACAGACAACAAAGAGGGTCAGGGCGATAGCGCCACAGTTCCAACGAGGCATAGGCAAGGGAATGTTACGCGCTAACAAATTAGCACGTACTCACACTTGATGCGTAGTGAGCCCGTACACAGTCGGAGCTCGTCCGCCGTGCGGCTTATCACATTAACAACCACGCCATTTGGATCGAGGACAT
>JADFLK010000420.1 GCA_022564455.1 Bacteroidota bacterium | reverse complement strand
CAACCGTTTGGAAGAGAGCACTCGGCGCGAGGTGTTCAATCTGCCCCGCGATCAGGCCGGCAAACAGGTTGCCGAGCGCCGCGGCGACGAACCAGATCCCCATCATCTGGCCGACACGACTTGGCGGCGCCAGCTTCGTCATCGAGGAGAGGCCCACCGGGCTGAGGCAGAGCTCGCCGACGGTGTGGAGGAAATAGGTGACAATGAGCCATGACGGCGAGAGCGGATTCTCCGCAGTGGCATTGGCCGAGCCCCAGGAAAGCACGAAGAAGGCCGTCGCTTTTTTTAGGATCTCCCGCTCCATACGCAGCTCCTCGTTCTCCTTGCGCAGTCTGCGAATCTCCTCGGCGGCAAACTCGCCGGCGTTGGCTTTCTCGGGGCCCTGTGCGTACTTCGTGATCCAGCCTGTCAGCGTTTGGGCCAAGATGCCCAAGTCTTGCGCGACTCGGCGTTTACTCATGCCACGCTCAGTTACCAGCTTGATCGCCTCAAGCTTGAAGACGTTATCGTACCTGTGTCCTCGTTGCATCTGGGTTGCCTCGGTTTTTCGAAGCTACCAACTCACGTGGTCCAGTAAACCCGGGGAAGATCACTCCTTACAAATGGAAGCAGGCCCTTTTAGAGAAACCCAGCCATTTACAATCATGCACAAACCAGTCTTGCTTGAAACGACAGTCGGTGCTCTATTTGCGGCGCAATCGGCGCATTCCAAAAAAAGCAACCAAGCAGATACAAGCATGGCTGTACGCACGCTAACTAACATTATCAAAGCTGGATACAAAGTCTAGGAACGCCCCTAGAACCCAAACCTCCTGACACTATGCATGATGTGGCCTGTAAGACGAGTTGTTGCCTACGGAAGTGGAGAACGAAAGGAGAAATATTCGAGGCGACAGCATCAAATCCGCCCTCTCAGCCTTACTGAACTCAACTTACCTTTCTGATCACCACAGAACCCCACCGATCAGGTATTGCCACCAGGTACTCAGGTTTGTCTGCGAAGAACTTGTCGGCCGCGCGCGAAACGGCGAAATCGGATTCAGGGTGGTTGTAGTCGTGCAGAACGAGAAAGCCGCCGGGCTCAAGGCGAGGATAGAAAAACTCCAGGCCCGCTATCGTTGGGGCAAAAAGATCGAGATCGAGCATCACGAAAGCGAAGCGCTCGTCTTCAAGACCGTCGACCGTGTCGGGGAAATACCCAGGCCGGAAGATCACGTTTTCCGCGCCTCCCACTCGCTCCTTGACATAAAGGAGGCTGGTATCGCGAAACCGCTCGTCGGCATCAACCTCAAGGTCGTCTTCAGGAAATCCCTCAAACGTATCGAAGAGATACAGCTTTCTATCTGGCAACGCCCAATGAATAAAGTGGCTGAGATCTCCTTTGTAGACACCGACCTCGGCAAGGCTTCCTGGTACCCCTTGCCGAACCGTTTCGAGTGCAAGAGCAAGAGCAGTGTATCGTACCGGATCTCCGGAGGCCTCTATGGCGCCGCGGAGCACGTCACTGTAGGGCGGAAACTCCATCTTCGACAGACCGGGCAAAACCTTGCCTCTCAATTGCCTGACCCTGTCTAAAAGCCCCAGCCTTACTAGAACCAACCGAAATCGCTGCCGCATCATCGTCACCCCCGCCCCGTATGCCCAAACCCGCCGGCCCCGCGCGTGGTCTCTTCCAGTGATTCCACTCGCTCAAAGTGCACGGGTACATAACGAGCCACGACAAGCTGTGCAATCCGCTCGCCTCGTGTGATGATGAACGGCTCCGAACCGTGGTTGATGAGGATCACCTTGCACTCGCCCCGGTAGTCGGCGTCGATGGTGCCAGGTGAGTTGAGGACGGTGACCCCGTGCTTTGCGGCTAGTCCGCTGCGAGGCCGCACCTGCGCCTCCGTTCCCTGTGGAAGTGCTATTTGCAGCCCGGTAGGCACCATCGCAAACTCACCGGGATTGAGCGTCAGCGGCTCATCGTCCGGCACGGCGGCACGGAGATCGAGGCCCGCGCTGTCCTCTGTGGAATGGGCCGGGAGTTGAAGACCCTCGCCATGCGGAAGGACGTGAACCGGAATGGTGGTCGTTTCGATCATACCAAAAAGGTAGGGGCGGCCGGCCGGCCGCCCCTACGAGGATCCTGAGGAGAGAGACACGTTATTCGATGCCATGCATCAACTTGCGAATGGGCGGTGCAACCATCAACGCAAAGAGACCCCCGCCACCTACAACCAGTGCAACCGTTTGGAAGAGAGCACTCGGCGCGAGGTGTTCAATCTGCCCCGCGATCAGGCCGGCAAACAGGTTGCCGAGCGCCGCGGCGACGAACCAGATCCCCATCATCTGGCCGACACGACTTGGCGG
>JADFLK010000057.1 GCA_022564455.1 Bacteroidota bacterium | reverse complement strand
AACCAAACATCTACATCACCCTGAAGCGCGACGCGCGCCTGTTGGGTTTCCTCGGCTCTTTCCTGCAGGTGTTTTTCTCGCGCTTCCAGCCTAAACGCATCCTCGACGAGTTTACCGAATACACGCTCCGCGAAGTGGACCTCAGGCTGGAGGCGGACAACGCCGAGCAGTTCGCACTGAACTTCAGCGACGTCCCTGAAATTCGTTTTCCAAAAATTTACCGAGAGTATTCGAGCAGACTCGTGCTGACGATGGAAAGGTTCGACGGCATCCGGCCCGACACGCCCGCGTCGCGCGCGCTGCCTCAGGATGCCCGCGAGCGGGTGGTCGACCTTGGTGCACAGGCCATCATTCGGATGCTGTACTCGGACGGTTTTTTCCATGCGGACCTCCATCCGGGCAACTTGTTTATCCTGAATGCCGAGCCGGATGCCGAAGGCCGAGTACGCCCCAGCCTGGGCTTCATCGACCTGGGCATGGTGGGCCGCTTCGACGGCGAGTTGCGGCGGACGCTGATGTACTACTACTACTCGCTCGTCACCGGCGACGCCGAGAACGCAGCTCGCTATCTCACGAGCGTAGCCCAACTCGGCCCGAAGGCGGATCAGCTAGGATTCAAGAAGGCTGTGGCCGATCTCATACGCCGATTCAATGCCGCCGCCAGGCATGGAGACTTTTCGCTAGCGCAGCTCATCATGCAGTCTGTGGGGCTCGGCGCCCAGTACCGGATGTACTTTCCGGTAGAGTTGGTGTTGATGACAAAAGCGTTGATCACGTTTGAGGGCGTCGGCCAGATTCTGCAGCCGGGTTTCGACGTGGCGAAGGCCTCCCAAAAACACGTAAACAAGCTGTTCCTCGGCCAGTTCAACCCCGGGGCGCTGCTAAAAGAGAGCATCAAAGGCGCACCCGAACTCGTCGATCTCCTCGTCAGGGGCCCGTCGCTTGTGGCCGAGGGCCTTCGCTTCCTCGAAACGCAAATGCGCCAACCCGCCGTGAATCCGCTTGCGGGAATCCGCAGCAGCCTGCTCGCGGGCGCGTCGCTCGTCTCGGGCACCATTGCCGCCAGCGTAGGCGGGCCGTGGTTCCTCTGGGCGCCGCTGTTTGGGTTGGCGGCCATATTTGCGTTAAGACGATAGGTTACAAAACGATTCCCCGGAAGTAACCGCCCTCTTCCGTTCTACTCCAAGTGACTCCAAAATTGGAGTTTTCCAAAGGAAACAACCTGAGCCCAACAAGATTACACCCCCATGCCTACTGATCCCCCTCTCGCCTCCGGTACCCTGCCGTACCCGCTCTCCGCGAGCATGACAACCCGCGATTTCCTCATCGACGGTCGCGACCAGGACTTTTCGCCACTCGAAGAGTCGATGCTCGATGTCGTGAAAACGATCTACGATCCAGAGATCCCCGTACCCATATGGGATCTTGGACTGATCTACGGCTGGGACGTTGAGGAAACCAGCGACGGCGCCAACGTGACCGTCCGCATGACGCTGACCGCGCCCAACTGCCCCGCAGCGGAGACCCTCCCGGCTGAAGTTGAACAGGGCTTTAATGCTTTGGAGGGCGTCCACCATGTTACTCTCGACCTCGTCTTCACGCCGACGTACGCGATGGAGATGATGAGCGAGGAGGCCAAGTTGACGTTGGGGTTTATGTAAATCGTGGTCGGGGTGTATTCCGTGGGGGCGTATCGCCATTCACACCCACGTTCGGCTTGAGAGGAAACTCTCTCCCTCTCCCCTTGTTGGGAAGAGAGCCGGGGTGAGGGGAGATCGTTCACGATTTCCCTCACAAATCAGCGCGGGTTGGACACCGCGTGCCGTGTCCCTACGATTCTCTACATGCAACTTCCCCTCCCATCCTCCGAGATCCCCTTCCTCGACCAGGAGGAGCGGCCCTGCTATCTCGATTCGGCGGCGACGACTCTAAAGCCACGAACCGTGATCGACCGGATCGCGCGGTTCTATGCGCAGGAGAACGCGCCGGTGCATCGCGGGGTATACGAACTCAGCCAGCGCGCGACGGATCTCTACGAGCAGGCGCGGAAGACGGTGGCGGAGTTCGTTGGGGCGGATGTGGAAAGCCTCGTCTTTACGAAGGGAACCACGGAGGGTCTGAACCTGATGGCGCGCGCGTGGGCCGAGGAAAAGCTGAAGGCCGGCGACGAAATCGTCACCAGCGCGCAGGAGCACCACTCGAACTTTACACCCTGGCAGGAGGTGGCCCGAAGGACGGGAGCCACGCTGCACTTCGCGCCGTTGAACGCGAACGGCACGCTCAATCTCGAAGGCACGCTGGCGCTGATCGGCAACCGGACGAAGCTGGTGGCGATGTCCCACGTCTCGAACGTGCTCGGCATCGAGAACCCGGTGCGCGAGGTGTTCGCTGAGGCAAAGCGCGTTGGCGCCGTTACGGTGCTTGATGCCGCACAGGCCGTACCTACAAGGCCGGTGGATGTACGTGAACTTGGCTGCGACGCCCTCGCCTTTAGCGCGCACAAGATGCTCGGCCCCACGGGCATCGGCGCACTGGCCGTTAACCTGAATCTGCTGGATCAAATGTCTGCCTACCAGACGGGCGGCGGAATGATTGAGCGCGTTGCCGTGGAGGGCACTACCTATCTGGACGGCACGGCGCGCTACGACGCAGGTACGCCCAATGCAGCGGGTGCCGTTGGCTTTGCGGCGGCGTGCGATTACCTGAACGCCGTTGAATACGATGGCAAGTCCGGCATGGAGGCTGTGGCCGCCTTCGAACACGACTGGGGCAGGCACGCCGTGGAGCAAGTCGCCGGTATTGAAGGCCTCCGTCTTCTTGGGCCACCGGAGGGCCTTCCTGCCGAGGGTGGCATCGTGGCGCTGCAACTGGACGGCATCCATCCCCACGATCTCGCCGTACTCCTCGACGCGCAGGGCGTGATGGTCCGCGCCGGGCACCACTGTACGATGCCGCTCCACGCACACCTGTCCGGCGGCGGCGACTTCCCCGTGACCTCCCTCCGCGCGAGTGCCTACGTCTACAACACCCTCGCCGACGCCGACCGTCTGGCGGACGCGTTGATATTCGCCCAGGAAGCCCTCACACGAACGATGGTTGCCTAGGAGGCTGTTGAAAAACTCCACCTACCTACTGCGGCAGCGGCAGCAAATCAGCCCATTCCCCCAATCTTTATCGTCACGTCCCGCAGGTTTGCGGGATGCAACTCAAAAGATCGAAAAAACTGCTCTCGATTTCCCGCCTGCCTCGTCACGAACCCCTGAGTCCGACAGACTCCTAGCTGCATTGCCCATGCGGTAGCTGCTTTCCGAAGCGAGACGCAGAACTGCTGTTCTGTGCAGCAGCAGCATCATATCCGCCGAATCGTGCGTCGGCATTACGCGAGAGCGAGGTAAAAAGCGGCTCTCTCCTCTGGCACAGACTGTGAAAAGAGGGAGGACAGTCAATCACGCGGCTCACCCACGCCAGTCGTTTAATCGCCGCTTCCCTGCACACTCCCTTCCATTCATGGCCTTTCTCCCTTCCCTCTCCCGCCGGAAAATCTCCCACGAGTACCTCGCCGAGCGTGCCCTTCGCCGGCCGTCGTCCACGATCTGGCTCAACCACGTTTGCGTGAGTACCACGCAGTTCGAGAAAGCACTGGACTTCTACGTGTCCACGCTTGGCCTGTCGCTGCGCACCGTTGAACTCGACCCGACCGACCCCAGCCGCCTGCACGCCATTCTGGTGGATGCCGAGGACCGCGATGTGCTCGAACTCGTCGAGGCCGATGCGAGCATCGAAGCACCGACGAATGTGAGCCAGCTTGGCTTCAGCCTGCCGCGCCGCTCGTGGCAATTGCTCCGCGCCCGTCTCGATACGCACGAACATCCCTACCGCGTCAGCGGCGACTCCCTCCTCTTCGAGGACACCGATGGCATCGTACTGCGGGTTCAGCCACTTGGGGAATGCTGAAAGAGGTAGTGCTTAGGACTTCGTTCTTGGTACTTCGCTTTCCAAAGTGCTAAGCAAGGAAATCGAAGAACGATCCTTTACCATCCCCCCGACGCACCTCCGCCGCCTGACGATCCGCCGCCACCGCTGAACCCTCCACCGCCACCAGAAGAGGACGAGCCGCCTGCGGAAAAGGAGATCCAGCCCGCATCGATCCTGGTGGACGTGCCCTTCTTCTGTGCCGCGCGGACCTGCTTCCGGATGTCCTGCCACTTCGGCGTGCGGTTCATGTAGACGTCGGCAAGAATATAGCCGAGGAGGTATAGTACCATGAAGCCCACGCCGGCCCTCATACCAGCCTCCCCAAACACCAAGCCTCCGAAGATGAACACCATTGGCGCGATGAAGCACAGTGTGAAGACGAAGGTGAAGTAGCGGCCAACGGGCGGATTTACGAGAGCGCGGATCCCGACAAACATCGGAAGGAGACCGTGGCTAAAAAGGAAGATGAGCCCTACCCACCAGGGAAATTCGTCTCCATTGCCTCCACCACCCTCGGGAGGGTTATAGGTGCCCTCGATAGTTCCGATGATGGCCCTGGCCCCGGCCAGCGTGCCACCCTCGAAGTCGTCGGCGCGAAACATCGGTACGATCACGTTGCGGATGATCCGCCCCGCCTCGGCGTCGGTAAGGCGGCCTTCAAGCCCGTAGCCCACCTCGATGCGCAACTCACGATCGCTTTTCGCGATGAGCAGGAGCACGCCATTGTTCACATCCGCCCGGCCCAGGCCCCACGCTCTGAATACTCGGTTGGCATAGGACTCGACGGATTCGCCGCCCAGCGTGGGGATTGTGAGCACGGCTACCTGGTTGGACGTCTCCTGCTCGTGGTTCTCAAGAAGGAGGGTGATTGCGGCCTCCGCCTGCGGCGACAGGATCTCGGCGTTGTCCACGACGCGACCGATTAGCGCTGGCACTCCCTGCGCAGAGGCACCGAAGCTGAACAGAAAAAGCAGGATGGAAAGTGCCAGACGCATTTTACCAACTTCCCGACGCTCCGCCGCCGCCGGAGAATCCACCTCCTCCGCTGAAGCTGCTCGACGAACTGAACGACGACGAACTGCTGAAAGACGAACCGCCACTATACGACGAGCCTGACGAAACCGGTGCGCGGCCATCGAACCAGAACGACCTACCGAACGATTGGATAAACACCTTCTTACCCGATTTCCGCGCCTTCGTTTTCTCCGCCTCGACGTAGGTCTGCGTCTTCCGAAACCGCTGCCAGAGGGGAGATGCGGCTACGCGCCATTCCATCAAAAGAACGAGGAGAGGCCAGATAAGAATGCCCCATTTGATGCCTGGCCACCACTCGTAGCGGCCAAAGCCCGTCCATTGCTTCATCACCGGAACGATGAGAAAGAGAAACAGGCCGAGCGCCGGCGCAGCGAGTATAGACCGAAGGATGAAGCTTAGAATCCGCCTCGATTGAGAGAAACCGCCCGTCCTGGTGATCCAGCCTCGGCCCATCCAGAACGCAACGAACAGAGCCACAAGCGAGACAAAGAAGGCGAAGATCGAGTCGCTGTCGAATCGTCGGCGAGAAAAGGTGAGCGGAGCCGTAGCACCAACAGGTTTCTCGCCCGGCGCCTTCTCCAACTCGGCGATGATGACTATCGCACCTGCGAGAATTCCTGCCTCGAAATCGCCGTTGCGGAATTGCGGGACGATGACGTTACGGATGATCCGTCCGGCCTCGGAGTCCGTCAGCGTGGCTTCCAGCCCCAGCCCTACTTCGATACGTAACTCGCGGTCATCGCGGGCGATGAGCAGCAGCACCCCGTCGTTTCGGCCCTCTTGCCCCACACCCCACGTGTTGAAGATGCGCCGCGCGTACGGCTCGATGGCACCCCCCTGCAATGATGGAACCGTAACCACCACCACCTGATTCGTGGTTGAGTCCTGATGAGCGACGAGCAGCTCCGTGATGATCTGCTCCATGCTCTCATCCAGCAAATCGGCAAGATCAGTTACCCAGCGACCCTCCGCCGGCACTTCGGGCTGCGCGAACGTGGGCTGTGCCAGAAGGAGCAGGCTGAAGATGAGAACAACGCGCATCGTTTACTCGGTGCGGATACGTACTTCGTCGGAGAGTTCGTCCTCGTCGTCGTCGCGGATGCCGACGCCGCTACGGTGCAGCAGGTCGCCGCACATCTTGATGGCGTCGACGAGGCCGTCGGCAAATTTCCCCTGCTTGATGCCGGTGCGGATACGATGGACGATATCCTCCCAGTCCTCCTGCGCTACGGCCTTGTTGATGCCCGCGTCCCCGATTATCTCGATCCGGTGCTCGAATAACGACACAAAAAGCAGGATGCCGGTGCGGTCGCGCGTCTGGAAGACCTCCTCTTCGAGAAACGCGGCCTCCGCCCGCCGATGCACACGCTGGGCCACCCGGCCCGGCCCGGCCATCCACCGCCGCAAAGAGGGAATCGCACCAACCAGCAACGCGGCAAGTACGCCGCCGAGCGACATCACCAACGCCATTCCCCATGCCGAATACAGCCAGCCGAGCCCCCAGCCATTGTACAGCCACGCGATGAGCAAACCGATAGCTCCTGCGACCAGCGCGCCGAGTGCGCCTCCGCGCCAGAGTGCAATCTCGTAGCGTCCGCTGCGGTTGATGATGTAAGGGACGATCTCGCCGGCCGTCTGCGTTTCGGCATGGTCAACGGCCTCGCGGATGCGCTCCTGGTCGGCTTTGGAAAGGATGGGCTTGCTCATAAAACACCGTGCGAGTTTCGATACTGTGTTCAACACCTTAAAGGTACATCGCCTGGGGAGACTGTTGAAATGTTACTCTGTATGCGAGGCGCGCGAATCTTGGCCGAGGCCAGGGCGTGAAATCGCAGGCGAATCGGTGATTCGTTGAGATTTTCGCAACGTAGAGATTTGCCGAGAGGCGTCGCTGCAGGTAGGTCGGATTTTCAACAGCCTCCTAACTCATTCGCTGCGCTGGATTACGAGCGCGTAGCGATCCGGGTCGAGGATGGACCGTGCGAGGTCGTGAACGCGGATCGCCGAGACGCCGCGAATCCGCTGGCCAAATCGGAGCGCTTCGCGTGTGTCGTGGTCGTACCGAAAGAGACGAACCAGCCACTTGAGCCATCCGGCGTTGGTTTGTATAGCCTGCTCATGCTCGGCACGCACAGCAGCACGGGCTGAAACAAGTAGGCGTGTAGTGGGCTCGTTAGCACGGAGCATCCGGACGGCGTCAAACACCATGCTGCGGAAGCCTTCACCGTCAGTGCCGGGACCGTTCGACGTCATCCGTAGCTCGGCAAAGTCGTGGTCGAAATCCATCGTAACGGCAACGTCAATGTCTCTTCCGGTTGTGGTTTCGAGGCGTTGTTTGAGGAGTTCAGCGAGGATCTCCAGCCCGGCCAGGTTGTCGTAGCTCGCTCGGAAGGACGTGCGAAAACCCAGATGGAACGACGCCCGTTGGCCGTATTCGGGCATCGTCCAGACAGCTGCGCGATCTAGCGCCGGAGCCGGCCGGATGCGCTCGGAGGCGCCAAGCACGGCCTGCATTGAGGGCCGCGCGGAAGTCAAGATGTTGGCGGCCTGCCTCTCGACTTCACCGGGAAGAACATCCCCCACAAGAATGTACGTGAACTGTCGTGGATCACCGAAGCGGGCCTCGTAGAACGCTGCGGCCTCGCCGGGATTGAACGTAGCGCCGAGCGCCGTCTCAGGGTGCCCGCTCAGCAAGAGCGAGAGCGCGTCTTGTGGATCGAGTGTCGGGTTCATCCCTGCCCATTCCAGTCTCGTCATGTGCTCGGTAGCCCGTTCGAGCAACTCTCCAAGCGACTCGGTGGAGGCGTCGCCCACTACGACGGCCAGATCTCCCATGAGGCTTGACCCAACGCGGACGCCTCCCCGATTCATCCCCGCACGTGATGCGTGCGCAGCGATAACAGCCGATACTGCCCGTACATCATCGACTTCAGCCAAACCACTGAGCGCATAAGCAACGAGATACACGCGGCGAGGCTCCGACCGCGAGGACCGCAGAACGACGCGCGCGCCGTTCGCCAGAGTCCACTCGGTTACATCGGTGGCTGGGAAGTGCGACCGGCCATCCACGATGCCGGGTGGAAGCCCGGACCAGAACTCGTCCTTGCTTACATCCTGATTGGCCTGCGGCGGCGCCTCACGAACGGGTTCAGCCGGGGCCGGAGTGATAGCGGCAACGGGCTGGCCGGGCGGCGCCACGATACGTTCGGGTGCAGACCATCCGACGACAAGAAAAACAGCGATCAACGTAACGTTTCGCACAATCATCCGCACGTAGTAAGAGCGAATGGAAAGTACTCTGATTGGCGTTTCTCGGCGACACGATCTTCTTGCTGGCCCAATAGTACCAACGCGCAAGACGCCGTCCAGCGCAATGGAAGTCGAGATACCGTTGCGATCACTCCTCGAAGCCGCATCACAAGATCCTTCGCCCCGCTCTGCGGCACTCAGGATGATCCCGACTACGTCGGAATCACTTCAGCAACGTCAGCCGCTGGGTGAACGCTTGCACTGCCACGCCCGCTTCTGGCTCAATCACCGCGCGGAGCACGTAGACGCCGCTCGCCATACCCGACCCGTCGAAGCGAAGGGTATGACGTCCCGTGTTGAACAAGCTATTGGCAAGAACGGCCACCTTCCGGCCCAGCACGTCGTTGAGTTCTATCTCCACGTGCGCGGCCTCGGGAATGGAAAACGGTACTGTTACGCTGGGGTTGAACGGGTTGGGATAGGCGGCTTCGAGCACGTGCATGCCTGGGATATCAATGGTTGCATTCGCGCGGCCCTCTAGCTGCGCCTCGATCTCGGCATCCGCGCTCCATGCCAAGACCACGTCGGGTAAGAAGCCATCCGGAGGCGATTTGGTCCAGGCGAAGTTGTCCCTGTCGTCGATGGTTGTGGTGACGAAGTCGCCCACATTGCATGTGTGCGTGTAAGCATCCGCCGGCGCGAAGTCGGGAACATTCATGGTCAACGGGTGCGACAGGCTGGCAATTGCCGCGAGCATTCTTGGAATTGGCCCCTTCGTATCGCTTACGTCGGGTCCGGCGATGTTAATCCAAATGTCAAAGGTCTTGCTGGTGGCACCGTTATTGGTCACAGAGATATCCCAGACGTAGCTGCCACCACTGGCTGGGATGTCAATGGGCGGGCTCACTGGCGTGCAAGTAACGTCTGCAGGGGGATCAAACACAACGGCAAACCCGCATGTCTATTCCAAATCCACCCGTCGCAGTTGCGGGATCGCCATCGAATGTGACCAGCATTTCACCGTCCGGCAAAGGGCCGGGATTTTCCGCGTGAACAACC
>JADFLK010000056.1 GCA_022564455.1 Bacteroidota bacterium | reverse complement strand
GGTGTCGGGGATCTTGAGAACCCCCATCTCGTCATTCCCACCCTCCAGGCATGATGCCCTGGGGTTGCGTATGCTGATCGGGCCACCACATCCCTCCACCTCGTCATCCCCGCCTTCGAGGCTGTTGCACAGAAGCCTTGTTGTTGATTCAGCCCTGAGTGAGTTGATGACTGTGCGCGAATGAAAGGGTGGCTCTGCGAGCCCGGCTGAGGCTCAGAAGGGCGAAAAACGGGATCAGAAGAGACCAAAGGGCAAGAAAGGCACCTTCCTGCGCCATCTTGAACAGCGTGTTGATGTTGTGTGCGATGGTCATCAGGTAGAGCTCCCCTTTGACCTGCTTCAAGCCGCGCAAGCTGAATCGTCTGAAGCCGAGGTTCGCCTTCAGGTTGCCGATCACCGGCTCGACGCTCCCCTTCCGGGCCTTCAAGCGAACCTTGCCCTCTTCGCTCTGGAGGCGCTCGTGCATCGCTTCGGCCAGATGCTCCGCTTCATCGCGGAAGATGCGCCGTAGCAGGTGCGCCTTCGGCTGGCACCTGGCCTTAAGCACACACCCTCGGCAGGCGCTCGTCCCATAAACACGTTGGCGGCGCGCTCCGCGCTTGCGGGTATGCTGGTAGGTTAGTCGTTCGCCGGCCGGGCACCGGTAGTGGTCCGTCTCCGCATCGTATGTAAAATCGCTCCGAGTGAAGCGGCCCTCCCCCGCCGTGGCGACGCTGCTCTCATGCCCGTCGCCTCGCTTTGATCGCTGGTAGGGGGTTGGGTCGGCGAGAACGGCATCGACCTGCTCGCGCTCTATATAGGCCAGTTGGTCGAGGCTGTGGTAGCCCGCGTCGGCGACGAAGGTGCGGCGCGGATCGATGCCGAGCGTGGCCTCCGCCCGCTGGTGCATGGCCGCAAACTGCCGCTTGTCGTTGCGGTCCTGCACCGCGTCGCAGGCTATTATCAGGTGCGTCTTCGCATCGACCACCACTTGCGCGTTGTAGGCAGGCAGGCGCGAAGTGCCGTTGACCTTATCGAGCGCGCAGGCCTCCGGCTCGCTCAGGTTGATGGTGTGGCCGCTCCGATGCTCGGCCTTCATCTGCGCCTTGCGCGCGGTTAGTTCCGCCTGGCACTCCAGCAACCGCGCCTCTTCGGCCCGGGCACGCTCGATGTCGGCCTGTGACCGCTCGACCTCCGCCTGCGAACGCTGCTGCCCCTCGAGCTTCTCCATCTGCTCGCACTCTTGCATATACGCCTCCAGGTCGGCGCGCACCGCCTTCAAATACCGGCCAAGCCCATCCTCGTCTTTGATGTGCTTCGGCGAGGCCGCTGCCTGAATGCGCGTGCCGTCCACGGCCAGGAGCGCGAAGTCCGAGACCTCCTCCTCGACGGCCATCCGCACGAGCTCGACGAAGTAGGCGCCCATCAAATCGAGATGGTTCTTCCGGAAGCGCGAGAAGCTGGTGTGGTCGGGCCTCAGCTGTGCCGAGAGATAGATGAAGTGGGTATCGCGCCGGCAGCGCTCCTCCAGCTTGCGAGTCGAGGTGATCCCCTCACAATAGGCGTAGAACCAGAGGGCCAGCATCATGGCGGGATCGAAGGCTTCCGCGCCACGATTGCTGTAGCGGTCACGGAGCGCCGTGAGGTCGAGGCGCTGGACCAGGGAGAGTGCGAACCGGCACTTGGCATCCGGTTCGACCAAGTCACTGAGCGAGTAGCCAAGTAGGGTGGTCTGGTCGCGATCCGCCTGAATAAAGGGCACGAGCGTAGGGGGACGGGGGACGGACTAGGAGGACAACATCAATATAAACAATGTATTATCTAAGTACCACGAATACCTAATCTGCAACAGCCTCCTTCGCGGGAATGACTGTCTGGGAGAGTGACGTAGTTGCGGGAATGACAGATTGGGTGTTCGTGCTGAAGTAGCTTTACGCCCACTGCTTCCATAACCACCCTCTGTCGGCGTCTCACCCATGCCCCAACCCCTCCTCGAATGCGTTCCCAACTTCAGCGAAGGGCGCGACCTCGGCATCATCAAGCAGATCACCGACGCGATTGAATCGGTGGACGGCATCAGCCTGCTCGACGTCGACCCCGGCAAGGCCACGAACCGCACCGTGGTCACGTTTGTAGGTGCACCGGAGGAGGTGATCGAGGCCGCAGTGCGTGGAGGCAAGAAAGCCGCCGAGTTGATCGACATGGCGAAGCACACCGGCGAGCATCCGCGCTTCGGCGCGATGGACGTGTGCCCGCTCGTGCCTGTCTCCGGCATCACGATGGAGGAAACGGTGGAGTATGCGCGCGAGCTTGGACAACGCCTCGGCGAGGAAGCCGGACTCACGATCTACCTCTACGAGCACGCGGCAACATCGGAGGAACGACGAAACCTTTCGAACGTGCGTTCCGGCGAGTACGAGGGGCTGAAGGAGAAACTCTCCAAACCCAACGGACAGCCCGACTTTGGACCCACCGAGTTCAATGCTCGCACGGGCGCCACCGCCGTTAGTGCGCGCGACTTCCTGATTGCCTACAACGTCAACCTGAACACGACGTCTACCCGACGAGCAAACGCAATCGCCTTCGACGTTCGCGAGAAAGGGCGTATCAAGAGGGATGGCGATCCACTCACGGGCCCCATCGTCAAGGACGAAAACGGCCAGACGGTGTGGACTCCCGGCTCACTCAAGAGCGTAAAAGCCATTGGCTGGTACATCGAGGAGTACGGAATCGCGCAGATATCAATGAACCTGACGAACCTGGGCGTGACGCCCGTTCACATCGCGTTTGATGAGGTCGTGGCCAAAGCGGAGGCGCGAGGCATCCGCGTAACGGGCTCGGAGTTGATCGGCCTCATTCCTCTCCGCGCCATGCTCGACGCCGGCGAATACTTCCTCCGCAAGCAACAGCGTTCCACGGGCATTTCGGATCGTGAGATCATCAAGATTGCCGTAAAGTCGCTTGGATTGGAAGATCTCGCGCCCTTCAACCCGGACGAGAGGATCATCGAGTACGCGATTGCGGATCGTTCTCGTGAGCGTTTGGTCGACCTGTCCATCGAAGCGTTCGCAGAGGAAACCGCCTCCGAATCTCCCGCTCCCGGCGGCGGCTCAGTATCGGCCGCTGTTGGTGCGTTTGGCGTGGCGCTTGGCTCGATGGTGGCGAATCTCTCGGCCCACAAACGCGGTTGGGATGATCGCTGGGAGGAGTTCTCCGACTGGGCCGAACGCGGCAAGTCGTGCCAAAGCGAACTACTACGCCTTGTAGACGACGACACGGCAGCGTTCAACGCAGTTATGGCTGCATTGCGTTTACCAAAAGGGAGTGACACCGAGCAAACCGAACGTACGAAAGCCATTCAGGCGACGACTCGTGTTGCTATTGAAATCCCGCTCCGTGTGATGGAGGTGGCTCTTGAATCTATGGCCGTCATGAAAGTGATGGCCGAGATTGGCAATCCTAACTCAGTATCCGATGCAGGCGTAGGTGCGCTTTGTGCGCGCGCAGCCGTGCGAGGCGCCTACCTCAACGTGCAGATCAATGTGGGCGACCTGGAGGACAAGGCGTTCGTAGAGGACGTTCTCTCACGCGGGCAGAAATTGGTCGAGCAGGCGGAAGAGCAGGAACGTGAGATTCTCGCGATTGTGAATGAGAAATTGTAGTGTTGCAGCTCTGAGCGATTCCTCTATCCCCTATTGTCATCCCAAGCCTATCGAGGGATCTCAAAAGGGAGTTGCATACCTTTACTCAACACCTCGTTGAGATCCTTCGACATCGCTACGCACCGCTCAGGATGACGAGGTTGAGGATGACTCCTCCCAAACGATTTCCCCGCCAATCACGGTTCGCAGCACCGTATTCGGCCGGAAGTGATACAGCCAGTGGTTGATGTTTGGCGCATCCAGCACCACGAAATCGGCCTTCTTGCCGGACGCTAGCGAGCCGATGTCGTCGCGGAGGAGAGCGCGTGCTGCATAGGCTGTCGCTCCTTTCAGAGCCTCGGCGGGTGTCATCCGCTGCCGGGTACAGGCCAGCCAGAGGGCAAGATGGAGGTCAAAGCTCGGGGCGCTTCCGGGGTTAAAGTCTGTGGCCACGGCGACGGCGACGCCCGCGTCAATCAGCTTGCGCGCGGGCATCGGTTTTTGATTGAGGTACATCGTCGCCAGCGGCAGGCTGACGGCAACCGTCCCCGCTTTTGCCATCGCCTCAATGCTCTGCTCGGAGATACACTCGAGGTGGTCGGCTGAGGCGGCGTTCATCTCCGCGGCTAGCGAACCTCCGCCCGTGTCCGTGATCTGGTCGGCGTGTAGTTTTCCAACGAGACCATGCTTGGCCGCCGCATCCAGGATCGTCCGCGCCTCATCGGGCGAGTACGCTGTGTCCTCTACAAACACATCGCAGAAGCGAGCAAGGCCCTGTCCGGCGATCTGCGGAATCAACTCGTCCGTGAGAAGCCGGATGTACTCGGCGCGGTTGTCCTTGAACTCCGGCGGTACGATGTGCGCACCCAAAAACGTTGCTTCAATGCGTTGTGGGCCTTCTTCGGCAAGTTGGCGGTAAACGCGGAGCTGCTTCAGTTCATCCTCCACATTGAGTCCGTAGCCGCTCTTGCACTCGACCGTCGTGACACCGAGGCGAAGCATCTCATCCAAAAAACCACGTGCCCGGCCGTGTAGCTCGGTCTCTGAAGCGGCGCGTGTGGACTTCACCGTAGAGACGATGCCTCCACCCTGCCGAGCGATCTCCAGATAAGGCGTGCCGAGAAGCTTTTGCTCGAACTCATCCGCACGCCATCCTCCAAACGCGAGGTGTGTATGGCAGTCGATGAAGCCGGGAATAACCGTTCGGCCTTCCGCCGATTCGCGCGGAAAATCCGAATAGGTTTCCGGGAGACTGGCCTCAGGCCCAGCCCAAACGACCTCCTCCCCTTCCCACACCAGCGCCGCATTCTCAATTAGCCCGATTTCACCCTGACCACCTTCCGGCAGACACGTGGCAAGCGTGGCGATGTCCGTGAGAACGGGCACGTATTAACCATCCGCTCGACGGAGGTAGTGGTCGTCCCCTTCGCAGGGCCGAACATTCGCCCCTCCTACCACACGGCCTTGTGCTTCCACGCGGTCTCCAACGGCAACTTCGCCGATCAATTGAAGCCCTTCCGCCGAACAACTGCCTTCGCCCGCCGCTACGAAAATGCGTGCGGTTTCGCCGTCGTCGGTTTCAATGGTGATAACGCCGTCGCCGTCCACGGCCATCGGCTCAATATTAATGTCTACCACCGTACCGCTGAGGGTGGCCGTCGATCCGGTTTCGAGAAGGAGCTCGGAGCTGGAGCCCGAACAGCCCACGATGACGAACGTCAATAAAATCAGGAAACGCATGGTAGGGTTGGGTTGAGTGAGACGTGTGAAACTACACCGCGATGCGTATGGTACGCGAATCGGACATCTGCTTGGAAAAGGAACGTGAAGCGAATCAATCTCGCGTAATCACACGGTGCTCTCGAATACGTATTGTCATTTCGTCCCTCGCCAGGACACTTGGATGGATTCCCGCGATTCTCCATACCGTTGGGGAACGAGTTTGCACCTACTGGATTATCCTATCTAAGCTATTCAACTCGCTCCCGATGTCCTCCGAAAGCAAGACCAAGCGCCCCAACAACTTCCTGCGCGAGATTATCTCCGGGCACATGGAGGCGGGGACGTACGGAGGCAGTGTGTTAACACGCTTCCCGCCCGAACCGAACGGCTATCCTCACCTCGGTCATGCCTGTACCATTTGCCTGAACTTCGGGCTTGCAGAGGACTTTGGAGGCATCTGCAATCTTCGGTACGATGACACGAATCCGGAGACGGAGCGCCTTGAGTTTGTGGCTGCGATGGAAGACGCCGTGCGGTGGTTCGGATATGAGCCCGCAAACATCTACTTCGCCTCCGATTATTTCGAACAGTTTTATGAGTGGGCCGTCGAGCTCGTCAACAAGGGCCTGGCGTATGTGGATAGCCAGTCGGGAGAGGAAATTCGTGCTAACCGAGGCACGGTAACTGAGCCTGGCGTGAACAGCCCTTACCGCGACCGGCCGGTTGACGAGAGCCTGCGTTTGCTCGATGAGATGCGGAGGGGGGAGCACGCCGACGGAACCCACGTGCTCCGGGCCAAGATCGATATGGCAAACGACAATATGCTGCTCCGCGATCCGCTGATGTACCGCATCCGCCGCGACGCCAACCACTACCGTCGGGGTAATGAGTGGAACATCTACCCCCTCTACGATTGGGCGCACGGGCAGAGCGACGCGGTTGAAAACATCACGCACTCCGTCTGCACGCTGGAGTTCGACGTCCACCGCCCCTTATACGACTGGTTTCTGGACGCTATCGGCATCGACGAGCCGCGAAACCATCAGTACGAGTTCGCCCGCTTCAACCTCGACTACACGGTGATGAGCAAGCGCAAGCTGCTTCGTCTGGTTGAGGAGGGCCACGTACGCGGCTGGGACGACCCCCGGATGCCAACGATCGCCGGCCAGCGCCGTCGGGGCGTACGCCCGGAGGCCATCCGCAGCTTCTTCGACCAGGTCGGAGTAACGAAGGTGGATGGGAGCATCAACCTCGGCTTTTACAGGCACGTCATCCGCAAGGACCTAAATCACGTAGCACCGCGCGTGATGGCCGTTGCCCGACCGCTGAAGCTGGTGATCGAGAACCTCCCCGAGGGCGAGACCAAGTGGATCGACGCGCCGTATTGGCCGCACGACATCACTCCGCCCCAAGGAGCACCCACATCGCGCCGGGTTCCGCTGACCCGTGAACTCTGGATCGAGCGCAACGACTTCATCGAAGAACCGCCGAAGGGTTGGAAACGCCTCTCGCCCGGCGGAAAGGTTCGCCTGCGGTACGGCCCAGTCGTGAAATGCACGAAAGTCGAGAAGGGCGATGCAGGCGAGATTCAGGCACTTCATGTTGAAGCTGACCCAGATTCACCCGGCAAACCAAAGGGCGTGATTCACTGGGTCTCAGCCGAGCACGCGCTGCCGGCCAAGTTCCGCCTGTACGACCGCTTGTTCACGGATCCACATCCGGACTCGCACGAGGAGATTCTTAAGCTGCTCAATCCGGAGTCGCTCATCGAAACGGATGGATTCGTCGAATCTAGCGTCGCAGAAGATCCATCAGACACACGCTATCAGTTCGAGCGACTGGGCTATTTTTGGCAGGACCAGGAAGACAGTAAACCGGACGCCCTCGTTTTCAACCGAATTGTAAAGCTGCGGGATAGCCTGGGAAAGGACCACTCTATTATTAGACCAGATAAAGGAAAAGTTTTCGAGGCCTTTAGTGGAGAAGGATCCATCTCTCCTGATCCTCCTAAAGAGCCCCGCGATCCCGCAGCCAGGCTCTCGGATGCACAGCGCAGACACTTCGATACGCTTGTGGGCCAAGGCGTCGGAGAAGAAGAAGCGGCCGTGTTGGCTGCCGATGACGCACTCCGGGCTCTTTTCGGTGTGGTTCTCGGGGGGTACCCTACACCGCGCAACGCTGCCACACTCCTTGTCCACGATGTCCGCCGCGCTCTTGGAGACCACGCGGTTGTGGCCTCGAAAGCAACAGCCAGTTCGCTGGCCAATGTGCTTCAGATGATTGACTCTAAAACCCTCACGAAAACTGCCGCCTCTGAAGTTGTCGCCATCTTGGTTGAGGAAGGTGGGGACGCTGGCTTCATCGTGGAAGCCCGTGGCCTTGCAGCCATCCGCGACGACGCAGCACTCGCACCGTTTGTGGATGAGGTCATTGCCGAGCATCCAAAAGAAGCTGGACGTTTCCGCGAGGGCGAGGAGCGGCTGATGGGCTTCTTCACCGGCCAGGTGATGCGCCGCGCCGGCAAAGGCGCCGATGCGAAGGTGGTGCAGAAATTGTTGCGAGAGCGGCTGGGCAAATAAACCCCTCCCTCTCTGAGGGAGGTGGCCGAGCGTAGCGAGGTCGGAGGGTGAGCCGCGGAATGTGCGAGAGTTCCCGTACTAAGCGTAGCGAGGTCGGAGGGTGAGCCGCAGAATGTGCGAGAGTTCCCGTACTAAGCGTAGCGAGGTCGGAGGGTGAGCCGCAATTCGTTTGGGAGCTCGGCAGTATAACGGTTCGGTGCTCGTAGCCAACCTGTGGCACCCACCACTCCGCCTCGTGGGGAGCCGCCTCGGAGAGGGAGCGGTTTTCATGTAGCTCCCCTCCTTGTCAAGGAGGGGAAAGCCGATCACAACTCGTTGGGATCGGTGGGGGTGGTCTGACGGTGTAGCCAGACCGGATCAACCACCTGCAGTCAGCTGTCAGCCGTCTGCGGTCCATCAGCCAGCACTTCTACCGCTTTCCTCAACCGTCGGATACAAGCCTCGCGCCCAATCACTACCAGCGTCTCGAACATGCCTGCACCGGCGGTCGTGCCGGTGGTAGCCAGGCGCACGGGATGGATGATGCGGCCGAAACCCACACCTTGCGTTTCAGCAAGGTTGCGCATCGCGGCTTCTGTGGAGGCTTCCGTGAACACGTCATCGGCTTGCAGCAGGCCTGCGTAGAGGCGAACGAGTTCTGCCGAATCCTCCTTCCAACGCTTCTTGCGGCCGGCTTCGTCGTAGGTATCGGGGTCCCGGAAGAAATACGTTGCATCGGCTAGATCGTGCGCGAACGTCAGACGCTCCCGCATCAGATCGGCTACCGCGAGCAGCTTCGCCTCCTCGACCGGTCCAACGGCTTCAGTGGCAACGCAATCACGTTCACGATCAGTGGTGTCGCAGGGGCATTCCAGCACGGTCTCGGCGACGGTGCTGCGGTCACTTACAACGGTTCCTGTTGCTCCTTGACGAACGACCGAACCTACGGCGTGATCGTGCGTGACAGCACGTCGATCCAGTTGGGCGCCCGCTTCGAGATATTCGCTGTGGACCTGCTGAACGATACTGGGCTGGACGATATTCAGGTAATCGCTGCTCATATCCAGCGGCATGCCCAGTTCATACAAACGCGAACCCATCGCTCCGTCGGCCACGATCTTGCACGCCCGCAAGGTGAATCGCTCGCCGATGTAGGGCGAATGGTCGGCGTAGTAGTCCACCGCATACTCAGCCGCGATCATGGCGTAGACGTGGATCTGGAGTTTGCCTTCGGCTTCTAGCCGCCGGTACACATCGGCTTCACTCGCTCAGAGCGACCGGAAGCGCGGGGCAGAACGATAGGGATATGGAGGTATCAAGATGCTGATTGAGCAGGCCGCCCGTGAACCACTGCGATGCCCCAACCCTGACTGCAATTTGCCCTTGGACTTCGAGGCCTGCCGGATAGAGAGTCACTGGCACGGAGGCCACGGCTACGTTGACCACCTTATCTTCCCGTGCG
>JADFLK010000419.1 GCA_022564455.1 Bacteroidota bacterium | reverse complement strand
TTGGCAGCATCGACATCCACGATCGTGTCCAGGTAGACCCTATCGTCCGGCTTCACCATTCTACGGCCCTCGGAGTCCTCGAACGTGGCTGCAAACCCAACGATGGAGACTAGCTTAGCCTCTTCAATGTTGAGCAGGTTCTCGGTATTTGGCGGCAGCGCGTCCGCAGCAGTTTGCCGGGCCGCTTCTGAAACAACAACAGGTGGTTTAACCAGCGGGTTGAAAACGTCCCGAGATGGATTAGAGGGTGAAAAGAGCCCGCGAGGAATCGCCTGAAGGGAGTCTGCGGGAGCACTGATGCCTTGGATCCCTGAGAAGTAGGCGAGCAAGGTGAATTTGAAACTCACCATGTCGCGCCGGGTCTCGGTACCTGTCCGCTCGTTGCGTTGAACGTGCTCGACGTGCTCGATCGCCATATTGCTGAGTCGATAAAACTCACGGTTGTTTTCCAAGTGCCAGACAACGTGATACAGAGCCTGAAACGACCCAAGGCCAGTAATCTCGAACGTGTAGGTACTGAAGTCCGGGGTTGAAGCCCTGCCGACCAGATGCATATCAAATTGCTCGAAACCGAGTCGCGTCAGCCCCTCAACATACTCGAGCATGTCTGCCGTATCGAGGTCTTCCGGGATGTACTTGTAGCGTGCATACCAGCGGCTGAGGGCAGCCTCAGCAAGTTCTGCGGACTCGGCTTCCGCCACGAGGAGGTCGGCAACTCTCATGGTGGTCATCTCTGCCACTCTGCGCGATTCCTCAAGGGTCTCCAGTTGATCGTTCTGCACCACATCCGTAGCGTAGTAGCTGCTGCCGCCTATTACCAGGGCGACGAAGAGGAGAATTAGTGTCGTTGCGAGGCTGGAACTCATGATTCCCAGGGTTTAAATCCGTAGTAGAGTGGGGTGGGTATGAGGCGGATGCTTTTTGTTAGTGTGAATGCGGGTGGTTGGGCTCGCGGAGTGGGGGGGACACGTGAATGATGAGGTCATCTTCATCGTAATCCACCGTCGGGAGTGAGCCTCGGAGATAGAGGGCTGCTTGCGGCAATTCGGCCGGAATGGCGGTTATCATCTCGAAATTGTAGACGCGTCGGCCGCCGATGTCCTCGTAGGTGACCTGCTCAATCGCGGCATTGAGGCGGCGTGATAAGCCGACGATGTTCAATCGAGACGTAGCGCTGCCATTCAGGCGCAGCACTCCGCCCTCCGGCGTCCATTTGGTGAGCCACGTATCGCCGGAACTCGTAACGGTTCGGGTCACCTGCGCCATCATCTGAATCCACTTGTCGCTTCCGACGAGGAGGGAATCGAGCACGTTGAGCGCCCTCGTATACGTGGCATACGCGGTTGCCAGGCTGTCAACCCGTATCTGTAGCAAGTCGGGGCTTTCCAGAGGCAGCATGGGCGGGTTGATGCGGAGCTCCTCCCGCGCGTCGTTCACACGCGATTGGGTGGTAACAAAACGGCCAATACCAACTGCAAGAAGCACAACGGCGAGGATGCCGGCGGCCAACGTGTGCCATGCTATCTGCCTGCGGCCTCGCTGCTTTTTCCTCAAGCTGCGGGGAAGCAGGTTGGCATGTTCCGCCTCCGGCCATTTTTCCAATGCAGCTATCCCTACCGCCAGGGCGGGCAGAATTGTGCCGCGCATGAGTTCGTCCGAACCTTCGGTGAGCTCAATATCCTCATCGGACAATACGCTTTGGAATGGCTCAACCGCAGCATCGGGAAAGAATGACCGAAACGTATTGATCAGGGTTTCCGATCGTCCCCCGTCCACAAGAAATACAGAATGCAACTCTCCGATCTTCTTCTCATCCTGCTGGAGAATCACTCTGCTGCAGACAGTCTCAGGGAGATCAAAGACGCTGAGCGACCTTAGTCGCTCCACATGAAGTGGCTTGGTTCCCTCGAAAAAGAGGATGAGCGTGTCCTCGGAACCGACCCGGACTATCGCAGATCTTTCGGACGGATCCGGCAGGGCCTTTCTCTGAAAGAGGCTGATGTACGCAGAGACCTCTGCGTTTACGTGGCGTACCTCTGGAATCGTCTCCTCAGTCTGCTCCCTGAGCAACCTGAGAGTTGCGGAAACAGGCTCTGTTGACTCTGCAACGACGGCCAGAATCCGCCGGTTGTTTTTGTCCTCGGCAAGAGGGATAAACGCGACGCGGCTCTCGTCTATCGCACCGGGGTGGTGCTCGGGGAGGATCTGAAGAAGCCGCTTGTAATCGGTCTGAGATAGCACTTCTGAAGGAAGGGCGACGTTCTTGTCGTCGGCGCCATCCTGCCCGGGAGCTGATCCGTTCGAAGTAGCTTGTTCATCCTTTGCCTTGTCACTCGCGGCGCTCTTATCGGTAGTCGTTTTCGACGCTTTCGGCAGTTTCAGCTCCAC
>JADFLK010000055.1 GCA_022564455.1 Bacteroidota bacterium | reverse complement strand
TCGGGGACAAGATCGTCCTAAGAACGGACCCGAACTTCACACCGATGGGTTACGGTCCTGCCGAAAGCCCACGTGACGGTGGGGAGACGATTATTGCGAATGCGCTGCCCGCGGCGAACATCGTTGTCGAAAATATCCCGACCGCGTACGGGCTGGAGCCAAGCTATCCGAACCCGTTCACAGGCGTGACGACGATTCCGTTCGCCACACCCGCCGATGGAGCCGTGTGCCTTACGGTCTATGACGTGCTCGGCCGCAAGGTGGCCACGCTGGTCGACGATGTGATGACGGCGGGTAACCACGAGGTGAGTTGGAACGCCTCGGACCTCCCGAGCGGGATGTACTTCGTGCGCCTCACCGCCGGGGCCTTCGTGGCGACTCAGCGCGTCTCCCTCATACGCTAACGGAACCTGAGCAACACGCAAACGCCCCCTCGTCGGTCGACGTGGGGGCGTTTTTTATGGCTGTAACCTTCTTGTTCACTTCACAATAAACGAGCAACCACCTCCAATATCTGACGTACGAGTGCGCCATGTGACCGATGGGTCACGTTCTGACTTCGCATTCATATATTTTCAGCGTTGGAAATCCAGACCCTCTCTCGCCGCGACCGCGAACGTCTCACCCGGAGGCAAGCCATCCTTGATGCGGCGCTCTCCACGTTTGCTACGAAGGGCTATGAGAGCGCCACACTCAATGAAGTGGCCGAGCGCGCCGAGTTCGGCAAGGGCACGCTCTACAACTATTTCCCCGGCGGCAAGGAAGAGATCCTGTTCGCCCTTTTCGACGAGGTGTACGACGGCGTCGTAGAACTAACGAACGACTACTTCGCAGACCGGGAGAACGATGACGAACCCACGCGTGGTGTTTTCCGCAACTACATCGCGCTGATGATTGCACACTTCATTGACCACCTTCCAAAATTCCTCCTCTTGATCAAAGAAGCGCACCGCATGGTGTTCGGCGATCAAACGGAGAATGCGACCTACCTCTTTGCGCAACGCGAACGTGTGGCAGAGGCCCTAGCCAAACCTGTTCAATTGGCAATGGACCGTGGGGAACTCAAACCGATGGACGCCCATACCGTCGCCCACCTGATTATGGGCAATATCCACGGCTACTTGATGTTTGCCTGCCCACATCGCGGCGGCGAACCCACGGTTTCTGCTGACCCCGAGGTGGGTGCGGACTTTATCACGACCATCCTCTTCGACGGACTTCTGATCGATCCCCAATGAGGCGGCCCTCCCTCTCCATGATCCGTTTCTCCCTTCTCCTTGCGGTCCTTCTGTTACTGGTTGGGCCTGCGGGCGCGCAGGGCGGCTCCCTTGCCCTCACGCTCGACGAGGCGGTCCAGATTGCACTCGAACGTAACTACACGATTCGCTCGGCCGAACTGGACGTAGCCACCGCCAACGCCCAGATCAGCGAGGCTTACGGTTCGCTTTTCCCACAAGTGGACCTTACATCCTCGTACACGCGCAACGTCATCAGCCCAAACCCATTCGCCGGGACCGACGTAGCAAGCATCTTCGGTGGCACCAGTACGGACTGGCTGGAATTTAACGAGAACGCTCGAATCGACGCGGATCCCGACACCGTGCCCATCACGTTGCAAGAGTTCCTCGACCGCCAAGAAGCAGGACAGGCAGCCGCGGGTATCGAAACGAGGTTCAGCGACAACCCGTTCGCCGTCCCCAACGTCTTCCAGAACGGGATATCGTTGTCGCAGACGCTCTACAGCGGTAGCGCTTTCGCCGCTGTGAAGGGTGCACGTGGCCTTCGCGAGATCAACGAGGCCGCGCTGGAGCAGCAACAAGATGAGGTCATCCACCAGACGCGCCAACTCTTCTACGGCGCCCTCCTCGCACAGGAGCAGGTGAACGTGCTCGAAGCCTCCGTTGCGCGAACGCGCGAGACGGTGGAAGAGACGTCGCTTCTGGTTGCACAGGGCGTAGCGCCGATGCTTCAGCGCCTTCAAACAGAAGTGCAGCTCGCGAATCAAGAGACGCAGCTCATTCAGTCGCGCACGGCTGCCGGCGGCGCCCGAGACCAACTCCTCTTCGTCCTTGGCCTCCCGGTCGATCGGCCCATCATGCTCCGCGGCGTGCTGGAAGTACCCGCCGACGAAGCGCCCTACCGCACCGTCGGCTTATTGAATGCCGTTGCTACGGCGCTGGACGAGCGCCCGGACATTGAGCAGGCGCGGCTGGCTATCGAATTGCAGGAAGTGAACAGGAACATCACGCGAGCCGCCTATCTCCCAAATGTGAGCGCGTTCGCCAACTACGGTTTCAATGGAAACGTGCCCGACAACCGCACCGTGATAACCCAGTCGGGCGACTTCGAGTACGAGGCCTCCAATAACAGTTTCTTCGACGGATCGTACTGGGATCCCTCGCTCTCTGTAGGCATCCGCCTGAACTGGACCATCTTCGACGGTTTCCAGACGCGGCGGCGCGTCCAGCAGAACACGATTGCCATTGAGCAGGCCGAGATCCAGCACGAACAGGTACAAGAGGCCGCGAAGCTTGAAGTGGCCCAGACGCTCCGCGAGTTGGAAGGCGCCGAACAGCGCGTCAACGCCCAGCAACAAAATGTGGCAACGGCCAACCTCGCCTACGACTTCGCTTTCGAGCGCCTTCGCAACGGTGTGGGCACCCAACTCGATGTTCGGCAAGCCTCCGACAACCTGGATCAGTCGCGCCTGCTCCACCTTCAGGCCATCCACGACTACCTCGTAGCCCGCTCCGACATCGAGCGCGCCACCGGCACCATCTCGGCTGTCGCGAACTGACTTCACCCATCCCCACCGCTCATACGGTGAGTTCCATGAGCTTCCGAAACGCGTTCCCCATCCCTCTCCTCCTTGTCTTCGCACTCTTTCTTGCAGCATGTGGCAGTGGCGCGGAGGCCCCTTCCGAAACGGACGCTTCGACTGAAAACACGGGCATTCCTGTGGATGTGCTTGTGGCTGAGCCGGCTCTGTTCGAAGACGTCATCGAGTTGACAGGTTCGGTGGATGCGCCGGAAGATGCCACCGTAGGCGCTGAGGCCTCGGGCACGATCACGTATCTGGCCCCGTTGGGCGCGTACGTCCGCCGTGGCGGCACCATTGCACAAGTGAATCCGTCGATGGCGCAAGCAATGGTATCAGCCGCTCGCGCAGGTGTGTCCCAAAGTCAGGCAGGCATCCGAGTAGCCCAAGCCCAGAAGCAAGCCGCCGTGGCTCAGTTGGAGTTGGCCGAGGATCAACATCGCCGCCAGGAGCCTCTTTTCAGAGATTCCATTCTCTCGGCACTTGAGTTCCGCGGTGTGCAGACGCAACTTGCCGCGGCGCGCGCGCAGGTGGCGCAGGCTGACGCGGGCATTGCCCAAGCTCAGGGTGTACTGCGACAGGCCCAGGCCTCGCTTCAGCAGGCGCAAACTTCCTACGCCAACACAAGGGTGTCCGCGCCGTTCGGCGGGACGGTGGAGGCGCACCTCATAGAGCGCGGCGAAACGGCAGGGCCGGGCACGCCGATAGCCCGCATCGTTTCCGGAGGCGGATACCGAGTCACCGCCGGTGTCCCCGAGCGCTACGCGACCGACATCGAGATTGGTACGCCGGTGCGGATTCTGACAAGCAGCGGCGAGGGTGAACCACTCGGCGGACGAGTGGTGTTCTCAGGGCGCGCCGTTGACCCGGCGAGTCGCACATTCCCGGTTGAGATTGCGCTTTCCGACCCAGACAGCCGCCTCCGCCCGGAAATGGTGGTGCGCCTGACGATTTCGCGAACCGTGCTCGAAGATGTCATTGCTCTGCCGCTGTACACCATCCTTCGCGACGAACGTGGAACGAGCGTCTTCGTCGTCAAGCAAACAGACGGTGGGATGATCGCCGAGCGGCGTCCGGTAGAACTCGGCCCTTCGTCGAACGGCCGCACCGTCATCACGTCCGGCCTTGAGGCAGGCGACAGCGTGATTGCCTCCGGGCAAAACAGCCTCGCCGAGGGCGACCTCGTCCGTATCTCGCAGAGCCGAGGCAGCGATGAGCTGGTCTATAGTGCTCTCTCCTCTTCCGACGAATAGCCGCCTCGGTATTGCGTATTTCGTGTTGCGTAGAGGAATCAACAAATACGCAATACGAAATGCGAACTACGCAATAGACTCATGAGAATTACGAACCTCGCTATCAAGAACCGGACGGCCATCGTCGTTCTCACTGTAGTACTGGTGATCGGCGGATTGATGTCGTACATCTCCATCCCCAAGGAGTCGTCGCCGCAGATCGAGTTCGCCATGATCGTCGTCACGACGATCTACCCCGGGGCCAGCCCGAACGACATCGAGTCGATCATCACGCAGGAGATCGAGAGCGAGGTCTCTGTCATCACCGGCATCGATGAGATCCGCTCAACCTCTACGGAGGGCGTTTCGACGGTCGTCATCGAGTTCGTGCCCGACAAGGACGTGTCGGAGGCTGCGCAGGAAGTCCGCGAGAAAGTGGATCTCGCCAAGCCGGAGTTCCCAAGCGACGTTGAGGATCCCATCGTCTCCGAAATCGATTTCTCGCTGTTCCCGATCATGTCGGTCAACCTGCTGTCGGCAGGCAGCCTCGCGCATTTGCGAGACACCGCGGAGGATCTGCAGGATATTCTAGACGGAGTACGTGGGGTGCTCGACGTTAACCTGATCGGTGGGCTTGAGAGAGAGGTCCAGGTCAATGTGGATATCGCGCGGTTGCAGGGCTATGACCTTGCCATCGAAGATGTCGTTATGGCCATCCGGGAGGAAAACATCAACATTCCTGGCGGATCCGTAGATCTTGGCCCGGAAAACTACCTCGTCCGCATTGACGGCGAGTTCAATGACCCTTCGGAGATTGAAAATCTTGTCGTAGAGGCCCGAAACGGGCGCCCAATCTACGTCCGCGACGTTGCAGAGGTCTCTTTCGGCTTCAAGGATCGGGTAAGCTACGCCCGCCTCGAACTCCGCCAAACCGAACCCGAGCAGGGCGAGTTCGTGCCGGTGGAAAATCCTGAAGACCTTCAGGTCATCCGCCTCGATGTGACGAAGCGCGTCGGCGAGAACATCATCGAAACCGTTGCCCTCGTCAACGAAGAACTGGCTGCCTTTCCCTTCCCCTCCGGCACGACCTACACCATCACCGGCGACCAGAGCGAGCAGGTAGTAACCCTCGTCTCCGACCTGGAAAATAATATCATTGCGGGTATCATATTCGTAGTTCTGGTGTTGCTGTTCTTCCTCGGGGTTCGCAACGCGGCAATTGTCGGCATCGCCATTCCGCTGTCCATGTTCCTCAGCTTCATCGTCTTCTCAATCATGGGGCAGACGCTGAACTTCATCATTCTGTTCAGCCTAATTATTGCCCTTGGAATGCTGGTGGATAATGCAGTGGTGATCGTTGAGAATATCTACCGCTTCCGAGAAGAAGGCTATGGCCGCTTCGAGGCGGCGAAAGGCGCGGTTGAAGAGGTGGGTATGGCCGTGACTACCAGTACCGCTACGACGGTCGCGGCGTTTGCGCCGATGTTGTTCTGGCCGGGAATTATCGGCAAGTTCATGAGTTACATGCCGCTGACGCTCATCGTTACTCTGACATCATCGCTTTTTGTAGCCCTTGTCATCAACCCGGTGATTGCGGGCTTCCTGATCCGGCTGGACTCCGAGAAAAAGAAAAAGCGCAGCCGACGCTCCAAGAGGATCGTCTATGCCCTCGTTGGTGTCGCGGCCTTGGTGGTGGGGATTGCGAACTGGAAAAGCCTCGTGTTTTTTGCTATTTCAGTTCCGGTATTGGTCTTCCTTTATCGGCGGGTAATGTACCCGGCACATGTGCGATTTGCGGACCACACCGTGCCGATTATGACCAAACGCTATCGGGCATTCCTCGACTGGATGCTCGAGCGCGACTATTCGGTACCTCGCGCCTTGCTACGCAATACGTTTGCTCTCGGGGCTTTCACCCTCGGGTTCATCCTTCTAGTAATGGGCGGCACACTCGGCTCGCTCGTTGGGATGGGCGCCGCCTTCGTCCTGATCGCTCCAGGTGGTGTGCTGTTGCTGGTCGGTATCGTCAGCATTATCGGGCACACGCTTGAGTCAGCATTCCTGGGCCGAGTAGCTACAGTTAAGGCAGGGCTAATTTTCATGGCCGGCATTGTGGGCCTGCTCCTTCTTCTCAGAGTCGGAGGAAAGGAGATTGCGATGGCCGAAGTTGTACCTATGCTGTTGTTTCCGGGCGTCATCATCCTTGCGGGCTTCCTGGGCTACATGCTTGCAGGCGAGCGCAGCTACCTCATCTTAACGGATAACCGATCGCGGCTGCTCACTGGAACGCTTGGTGCCCTCTTCGGCATTTTCATGCTCTTCGCGGCGGCGCCCACCGGCGTGGAGTTCTTCCCGCTGACGGATCCGAGTCTGATTCAGATCACCGCCGAGGCGCCGCTGGGGACGAATATAGAGGAGTCGAACCGAGTGGCGGCCGACGTTTTTCGCCGCGTATCGAACTTGCTGGCATCCGACGAGGCCGCCAACGTCAACACAAAGAACTTGCAGACCGGCGTTGGTGTGGGTGGAGACGTCGTGTTCGGAGGCGGTTCGGCCAGCCCGGAGCGCAGCATGGTGACGCTCAACATGGTAGACTACGGCGCTCGCGCCGAGCCCTCCAGCGAAACGATGCGCAAGGTCCGCGATGAGATTCAGGGCATTCCCGGTATTGATATTCAGGTGATTCAGGACGAGGGTGGCCCGCCAACCGGCGCTCCGGTGAACATCGAAATTTCCGGCGAGGACTTCGACCAGATCGTTGAAATCTCGCAGGGCATTAGATCCCGGCTCGAGGATGCCGCAGAAACCGGAATCATCCCCGATCTCGTGGATATCCGCGACAACCTGAACTCGGGAAGGCCGGAGTTCCAGGTGATTGTCGATCGCGAGCGGGCAGGACAGTTTGGCCTCTCCACCCAACAGATCGCTTCCACGGTTCGTAGCGCGGTGAACGGCATTGTAGCAAGCACCTGGCGTGATGGGAAGGACGAGTATGACATCACCGTGCGCCTCGAAGAAGCCGACCGCGCTAACCTGGAGTCGCTCGAAAGCCTGACCATTCTCGAGGACGGCATCCAGATACCGCTCACCGCGGTAGCGCACATAGAAGTAGGCAGCGGCCTGGGATCTGTGACACGCCTCGATCAGGAGCGCGTCGTGACCGTGCAGGCCGACATAATGCCCGGCGCCAACGGAAACGCGGTGCTTATGCAAGTTCAGGCGCACCTCGCTGATTACCTCGCCTCGGTGCCTGCCGGATACACGGTTTCGTACACTGGTGAGAGTGAGGACCAGGCCGAGAGCTTCAGTTTTCTCTTCACTGCTCTACTGATCGGTATCACGCTGATCAGCATGATCCTGATCGCTCAGTTCAACTCGCTCAAAAACCCATTCATCATCATGGTGGCGGTCGGGTTGAGTCTGATCGGCGTGATGCTCGGGCTCATTCTCACACGCACGCCGTTCGGCTTGATGACGTTCATCGGTGTGATCTCGCTGGCAGGCATCGTGGTGAACAACGCCATCGTGCTGGTGGACTACATCGAAAAGCTCCGTGCTCGCGGAGAGAACAAGCACGACGCCATCATTAACGGTGGCGCCACGCGGCTCCGTCCGGTGGTTCTGACCGCGCTGACGACGGTTATCGGGCTGATTCCTCTCACGTTCGGCATCAACATCGACTTCGTGGGGATGGTCACTGACTTAAACCCGAATTTCCAATTCGGCTCCGAAAACACGCAGTTCTGGGGGCCGATGGGTACGGCCATTATTTCCGGCCTCACCTTCGCCACGTTCCTTACACTCGTTATCGTGCCGGTCATGTACTCCGCGTTCGACTCGCTGGCCTTGCGGCTCTCAAGCCTGCGTGGTACGGATTTGGCGAGCGACGGTGTTCTGGCACGTGGACAACTCGTACCTGCCGCAGTAGGTAGCGACGAGATGGGTAGCGGCGCGGTTGTTAAACCCACGCAACCGCGCGATTCCTGATTGAAACGCAAGCAAGCCTCGCAGCTTAGTTTTCGGGCGTCCTATTACATCTACAAATGCGCCGCCTCGAAGACTTCCCCGACGCCCATCTGCGGATCTTCGACCGTCCTCCGTTACCCACTCAAGAAGACGTGGAGAACGTCTACCTGATCGGGATTTGCGGGAAGGGCATGGGCGCGTTGGCGGAGCTTTTTGCACAGGCTGGCTACACTGTACGCGGCTCGGATGCCGCGGCCTATCCGCCGATGAGCACGCGGCTCGAAGACCTCGGTATCCCCATTGACAAGGGCTATGATGCCGCGCACCTCGACCCGGCTCCCGATCTGGTCATTGTTGGCAACGCCTGCACGCCAACGCATGTGGAGGCAACGTATGCGAGAGAGCAGGGTCTCGCTCAGGCGTCCTTACCGGAAGCCCTGGCTCACTATTTTCTTGATGGCCGGCGGCCGGTTGTGATCGCCGGGACGCACGGCAAAACCACTACAACGGGCCTTGCCATTCATGTTTTCAAGGAGGCTGGGCTCGATCCGGGCTTCCTCGTCGGTGGGGTGATGCTAGGCAAGGAAGCCACGAGCGCAGTTGGCAGCGGCTCCCACTTCATCATTGAGGGCGACGAGTACGATTCCGCGTACTTCGACAAGCGGCCGAAGATGCACCTCTACCAGCCGCAGGTCGCCGTCGTCACGTCGATGGAGTTCGATCACGCCGACATCTACGACGACTGGGAGGACTATCAGGAGGCGTTCCGCACTTTCGTCCGGTTAGTTCCGGAGAATGGCCTGCTCGTCCTGAATGGTGATGACACCGGCGTGCGCTCGCTTGCGGGCGAAACATCCGCCAACGTCGTCTTTGTTGGCCACGATGCAGATAACGATGTGTCGGCAAGCACCGTCCGGATCGAGGAAGGCGGGCAACGGTTTGAAGTCGTCGTGGATGGCTACGAGCCGTTCGAGGTCATCCTCCCGATGGGCGGCGCCCACAACCGTTTCAACGCGCTGGCCGTCATAGCGGTGGCGCTTCACGAAGGCATCCCGCCGGATGAACTCGCTCGCGGGATTGCTTCGTTCAAGGGAATGAAACGCCGACAGGAAGTACGCGGTGAAATTGGCGGCGTGCTCGTGGTCGATGACTTCGCCCACCATCCGACCGCTGTGGCGGGTACCATCCACGCCGTCCGTGAGTGCTGGCCGGGCCGCAGGGTCATCGCTGTTTTCGAGCCGCGTTCTAATTCCAGCCGTCGCAAGCTCTTCGAGCAGCCGTACGGCGAGACCTTCGACGCCGCCGATCAGGTCTTCCTCTCCGCCCCAGCTCTCCGCCACAACGACGACCCGGCCGATTTTCTT
>JADFLK010000418.1 GCA_022564455.1 Bacteroidota bacterium | reverse complement strand
GCCTCGGGGAGGGCGTCTACGAACTTGCCGAAGTCCTCCTTGTAGAGAAACAGCTTGTGCTTCTGGTAGGTGTCCTCGCCGGTCCGCTTGCTTTCGGTGATGGTGAGGAAAAAATCCTCGCCCGACCGCGTGGTCTTGACGTCAAAGAAGTACGTGCGTTTGCCTGCGGGGACACGCCGGGAAAAGACTTCGTCGTTATAGTGGTCGCTCATGTGCTCGCCTTTAGTGTTTCAGATTCCCTCCGCCGCGAAGGCCGCGGAGGCACGACGAGGCCTCTGTGTAGGATTCGCCGTTGTGAACTAGGACCTGTTCACAGTAAATCACGATGGACCGTTTCGGGCCATTCTGGACCGTTTCGGCGTTGCGCTCGTCGTCTGGGACTAGTGGCCCGAACTCCTCGCGCGCCTTGAATCGGCCCTAGACTGTCCTCGAACCAATCTCAACACGCTTACTGTGAACAGACCCAGGGAATATGCACAGCGCGCGGCAGAAAAACAACGGCACGGGCGTCAATCCTCACTGTTCGCAAGGATTTCAGCACGCGGCAACGGCCTGACCACAGCCGGATGAAGCAACGGAGCGCTGATGTGGAGCCGCAGCGCATCCGCCCACCCGGAGTCGATTCGATCCAGCCGGAAGCCGATGGCCTCGGCTTCGGGAATACGGCCCTGCGCAAGATGGCCGTAGCCGAGCAGGTACAGCGCAGGCGCATAATCAGGGTTGTGGCCCAGAACTACCGCCAATGCCTCAGCGGCGTCGGCGTACTGGAGCCGTGCCGTGTACACCCGCGCCAACCCCAGTGCGCCCAGCCGCGCGTACGGCGCAAACGACCGCGTCCGCTCGAATAGCTCTTCGGCCTGCTCATATTCACCCCTCTGGTAGTGCATGTTGCCCAGCGCGTAAAGGGCGGGGAAGTAGTCCGAGAGACCATTTAGCGCGGCCAAATACGAAGCCTCGGCCCGTTCGTCGTCGCCCACAGCCTGAAACACGGAGCCTGCGAGGAACTGAAGCGCCGCATCGTTCGGTGCACGCTGGGCTGCCGCGGCGATCTGCGCAAGGTGCTCGCCGGCATTCCGTCCTGCCTGCCCCGGCATCATCAACATAGAGGCCGCGTGCAATACCTCGCCGTTGGGGGCATCCCGCGCGGCTTCGCGCAGCGCATCCCGGAGAGAAACCGGCTCCTCGCGAACAATGCGGACGGCGAGCGCACGGCGCATATCGGAGGCAAGGCAAAGGTCCTCCCGAAGCACGTCGCGCTCCCGGTTTGTGCTCCTGCCCGATGACACAACACCGATCACCTCCCCCTGCACGTTGAGCAACGGGCCGCCGCTGTCTCCCGGCCGTACGGCGTTAGACGACACACCCAACAGGTCTCCGGTTTCAAACCGCAGGCTGCGGTAGCGCTCGCCGGCCGTAGGCTGTTGGATGCCGTTCGGCCAGCCTGCTGTAAAAGCTACGCCTTCCCCGATAGCCTGAAAACCTACGGAGAGGTCCGGAGAAAGCGAGAGCGGTGACAGTCCGGCTCGTTGAACGGATTCAGGGTCAACATACAGTATGGCCACATCCCGGACGGGGTCGATAGCCCACACCTTGTTGGTCGTGATGCGACGTCCATCAGGAAGTCGGATGCGAATCCGGTTGGCGCCGAAGATGACGTGGTACGCCGTTACTAGGGCATCGTCGGCGATCAGAAACCCCGACCCGATCCGGTGTAGCTCCCGCCTGCCCATTCGGCTCTCTGCTACCACAGAAAGCACGTTTTGGCGCGCGTTCGCAAGGCCCGTCGTCTCTCTGTAAGCAAGCACAGATTGCGGCCTTGTGCTGGCTTCCGCACCATCCTCCAGTGCAACCACGACGGCGGGAATAGAGAGCCGGCCGGGATGTGTGGCTCTCAGCGTAAACCGCCGGGAGAACTCAAGAATCCCGGTATCGGCCCGGCGACGAATGATGGGTGGGGCTGCTTCCACAACATAAAAATCGCCGTTGACCTCCGAAGAAAAGGCAATACGTCGGAGCGCGTGCACCAGCATCTCACCCGCCTCGTCATCCTTCGGAACGGCTACACCTTGCACTACGAACCGGAACTCCTCCCCGACGGCAACAACGCGGCTTTCCGGCGCGCTGAACATTTGAAGCCGATAGGCATCCCGCGCTTCCTGCCCGAGCGCGGCGCCGGCAAACAACAACCCGGCAAGGACGCTGGTAATGGTTCGGGGAACGGGCATGTTGGATGGCCTGTGGCCGTGTGTGTGTCGCTACACCGTAGGCATCGGCGCCGCGACGATGGCGCGAACCCAGTCGGCTAGACGCTCACGAACCTCTCGGCCCACTTCCAGAACTTCTTCGTGGTTGAGTGAAGTAGCGTGCAGGCCGGAAGCCCAATTGGTGGTG
>JADFLK010000417.1 GCA_022564455.1 Bacteroidota bacterium | reverse complement strand
CTACACAGCCTGTTTGCCTGACCTTAAGCGGAGGACGTTGGAGCCGATCATCCGTGAGCGTGTAAGGCCGGAGGCCATTGTTTACACGGACAGCTTCCCAGCCTACGACAAGCTCGATGTAGCCGGGTTCAAGCACTATCGAATCAATCAATTGGAGGGATTCGCAGACTATAATGCTAACGGCTGCACTGCTCCTATCAACGGGATCGAAAACATCTGGAACCGAGCGAAGCGTCGCCTAAGCGAGTATAATGGGATTCCAACGTGCCATTTTGAGCTGTTCCTCAAGGAATGCGAGAGGCCTTTCAACTACGGCTCACCGCGTGCATTGCTGGCGACACAATCTGAGTGGCACCCTATCTAACCGTTATCTATGCCAGCCCCTTCAACAATTCCTAGGAGTCTGTCGGATTTAGGATGAAGGTAAAGGAGTCAGGAATCAGGAGGAGGGGGCCGGAGAACCAAACAGGGCAATCTTCAACTTAGAATCTTCAATCTTCAAACCTCCTCTTTCGGCGCCGAACAAGCCTGTCTCTCATTTGTTAAATCGGGATTTTGAGCCCCCACACCATGCTCGTCATTCCAGCCATAGATCTCCAGCACGGCCGATGCGTTCGCCACTGCGAAGGCCGGATTGAAGACGAAACGGAATACTTTGCCGATCCTTTGCTGATGGCCAAGCTGTGGCGGGTCCAGAATGCGAAGGTGCTGCACCTGGCCAACCTGGATGGCGCTTACGACAACGCGATCGAGGTCAACCTGGAGTGCATCAAGGAGATTGCGGCGGAGCTTGACATCCCTGTTCAGGTGGGCGGCGGCATTCGCTCGCTGGAGGCCATCAAAACCCTGATCGACTCCGGCGTGTACCGAGTCGTGGTAGGCACCATGGCCGTCCGCTCGCCCGACCTCGTAGAGGAGGCCATCAGGCAGTTCGGCAGCAGCCGCATCGTCGTGGGCATAGACGCCGTCAACGGGCAAATTCGTACAGAAGGCCGTTCCAAGGACGCCGGCCTCGACGCGGTAACACACGCGCTAGACATGGAGCGACGTGGCGTCAAACGATTCGTCTATACGGGAATAACGCGCGAGGGCATGCTCACCGGCCCCAACATCCCCGCCTACCGCGCACTGGCTTCGAGGCTCACGACCGCACACATTACAGCCGCCGGGGGCGTATCCGGCTACCGCGATCTGCTCGCGCTGCAGGCACTCGAACCGCTCGGCGTCGACTCTGTAATCATCGGGCGCGCCCTCTACGAAAACCAGTTCCCCTGCCAGAAGATCTGGTGCTGGCACGAGAAGGATAGGGTAGACCTGAGCACCCCCTCGACGGCTCCCCTCTCAGCCTGAGCCCCGTGGACGCGCCCCACCCGATACCTTTTCGTCGGCCGAGGCGTCTCTATACTATCTCTTTCCGCCGGGCGCTTGCTTCCGGTACAGGCTTTGATTTCTTCTGGAGCACATGTCTCCCAACCCGGCGGCTTCCGCCTAATCTGATGATTACGATGCCACACCTTCGATTTGACCGCTTCGTTGCCGTCACTGCATTTGCCGCGAGCGTCCTCTTGGCAGGACAAGTTCAGGCCCAGACTGCCGACGAGGTCGCGCAGCGCCTGCAACAGCGCTACCGCGCGCTCAATGCCATCCAGGCTGATTTCGTCCAGATTGTCGGCGGCACGTCCTTGCGTGGCACGCTTACCGTCCGCGGCGACGCTTTCCGCATTGAGATGCCCAATCAGGTGCTCGTTTCCAACGGCGCCACGCTCTGGTCGTATTCGGAAGACGACAACCAGGTAGTGGTGCAGGACTACGACGAGCAGGAGCTTGGCTTCTCCATCGGGCAGCTCTTCACCAATTACCTGTCAATCTTCCGCGTTACCGGCGCCACGCAGGCTACCATAAACGGCGTTCGGCACGATGTGCTCGCACTTGTCCCCCGCGAGGCCGGCACGTCCATCCGCGACGCCACGTTGTACGTCCGCTCGGAGGACGCCGTACCCACCAAGGTCCGCGTCCACGACGTCAACGGCTCCACCCTCGCCTTCGACCTCAGCAATGTGCGCCTCAACCCGCGCCTCCCAAGCGACACGTTCACCTTCCGTTTTCCGAGAGGCGTTGAGGTGATCGACCTGCGCTCGTAACCAGGACACTTCGACTCTACGTGTTAACCTTGCACGTATCTTTGGGCGGGGCTGCTTCGGCGGCCCCGCTTTTGTTAATGAGGCTGTTGAAGTACCTCATCCTGCCTGCGACGGCGCCTCTCGGCCGATCTCTTTGTTGCCCCGCAGTACTGCGGGGCCGAATCACCGATTCGACTGCGATCTCGCGCCTTGATCTCGGTCGAGATGCACTCGTCTCGGCGACAGGGCGGCGAATTCAACAACCTCTTTTCTG
>JADFLK010000054.1 GCA_022564455.1 Bacteroidota bacterium | reverse complement strand
AGCGCCCTGCAGTACTCGCCGAACTGGAATCGCCCGAACACCCAGTAAATGGGCAGCGCGAGGTAGGGGAGGATCACCAGAGAAATTGCCCACGCCGTAGCGCCCTGCGGGGTTCGGGTTTTCATGATGGCATCCACCGCGTGCCCGATGCCAATCGCGTGGATCAGCGGAATGCCGATCCCGAGAATCCAGCCAAGGGTCGTGCCGTCGAACATTCTGATCCAAGCCTTCCGCGAACGGAGACCAAGGCTACAGGCGTTGGCGCTTCTCTGCAAGCGTGCCGGACGCGACTCGCCGTTGCGCTAGGAGTCTGTCGAAATACGTCATCCTGCCTTCCCGCCATGCGGCGGGACTCTCGGCCGATCTCTTCGTTGCCCCGCAGTACTGCGGGGCGCCTTGATCTCAACCGAGATGCTCTCGTCTCGGCGACAGAGCACGTAATTCAACAGCCTCCCAGGATTCGAGTCAGGCCGGCACAGCCACCGCGACGCTCTGCCGGATGTTGCGCACTGCCTCCTCTGTTGTCCAGACTGCATTGGCTATGAAGCGGAAGTTGACCAGCGCCGCCTGGTAGCCGTCACCCTCCTCTAGCTTGGCCGCTGCGGTAGCGTCCTTCACGACGGCCACCTCGAAGCCTTGCTCCAGCAACTCACGCATGTGCGACTCGGTGCAGAGATTAGCCGACATGCCGCCCAGGATCACTTTGTCGATCCTACGCTTGCGTAGTTGCAAGATGAGGTCGTTGTTCTCCGGACCGAAGACTTTGTGCGGGCTGGCTATCACCGTCTTGCCGTCTTCGATGTAGGGCTTGTAGCGCTCGAGCCAGTCGGCGCCGGAGCCTTCGAAGCCCTCTACGCTCAACGGGCCTGTGCGGTCGAACATGCCGACACTGTGCATCATCGTTTCGAGGGCGCCCTCGAACTTCCAGCCGTGGTCGTGCGGGAAGTAGTAGTGCGGCGAAATGAAGACCTGGATGTCGTTCTCCTTGGCCGCGATGAACAGCTTCTCGATGTTCTCGACGGTGTTGTTCTCGGTCACGCTCTCGCCGACAATGCCCCAGGTTACACCGTCGGGGCTAAGGAAGTCGTTCTGTGGATCGGTGATGAGGAGCGCGGTGCGCTCGGGGTCGATGGTCATACCGGGATTGGGAAGAGCCATGGTGTTGTCCTCAAGTAGTTTGGTGAAGGATGTTGTTCGGGTTTTGGGGAATCCAGTCCTTTTGGGCCACACCGAATCGGCGTGGCGACATCGTTGAGGACCGCAACACTATTGTCCGTTCTGGCTACTGTCAGAAGCGGAAGCCCTACCCGGCGTGGTCATCACAACCTCGCCAGGAAGCGTCGGATATAGTCGGCAATCAGGTCGCCGTCCTCTTCGAGCGCGAAGTGCCCCGTGTCAAGCAGGTGTAATTCGATGTTCTCCAGATCACGCTCGTAGGGGGCGGCGCCTTCTGCGGGGAAGATGTAGTCGTTCTTGCCCCAGACCACCAGCGTTGGCGGCTGGTAGGCACGGAAGTAGGCCTGCCATTCGGGATAGAGCGGCGGGTTCGACCCGTAGTCGTAGAAGAGTTGGAGTTGGATGGCCTCGTTGCCCGGCCGGTCCAACTTGTACTGATCGACGATCCAGTTATCGGGACTGATGGTTGCTTCATTCCGCACCCCGTGGGTGTACTGCCACTTCGTCGTTTCGATGTTCAGGAATCCTTTCAGCGGTTCGGCATTCGCTTCGCTGCGGTCCGCCCAATATGCCCGAATGGGATCCCAGAAATCGCGAAGCCCTTCCTCGTAGGCGTTGCCATTCTGGACGATGAGCGCCTGGACCCTTTCCGGATGCGCAACGGCGAGGCGATATCCTACCGGCGCACCATAATCCATGAGGTAGAGACTGTACTGCTCCAGGCCCAGCTTCTGAATGAAGCCCTCCATCACCTCCGCTAGGTTATCGAAGGTGTAGTCGAACTCGTCTACCGTCGGCATCGCACTATTACCGAAACCGGGATAATCCGGCGCTATCAGGTGAAACCGATCTGACAGCGCGGGGATCAGATTGCGGAACATGTGCGACGACGTAGGAAAGCCGTGGAGTAGAAGAATGGTAGGCGCTCCCTCCGGCCCTGCTTCGCGATAAAAGATGTCGAGCCCGTCCACCTCGACGGTTTTATAGAGCGTCGGGTATTGGGTCGAGTCGGGCTGCGCGGCCGCGACGGGAGCCTTCGGGGCCTCCTCACTGGTCATTGCCAGCCCTGCTAGGCTGATCATCACGAGCGTAATCAGCGTGGCGAATCGGAGATAGCGTTGAAAGGCGTTCATGGTTTTATCGGCTTTGTTTGGGAGAAGGATGAACTCGTTGACGGATCACCCATGCGCTGAATCTTTAGCCAAACCATGTGCCAAGCACGGGGCGTTCTTCCTGATATACCTCTAGCGTACTGTAGTTAGTAGCCTTACGTAAACTCAGAAGCCGGAATCAATCCGAAGGAGTCTGGGATTACCGCGTCACCAGTCGCGCACGGGGCGAAATATCGCGCACGTAACCGGCACGTCGTCGGTGGGGATCAGGAAGCGTACTCGGGCCGCTCGATGCCCAGTTTCTGCATCCGAGACCGGAGTGTGCTGGGGTTGATGTCGAGCAGTTCGGCAGCCCCGTGCGTTCCCCGGACTTTCCACCTGGTTGTCTCAAGGGCCTTCAGGATATGGTCTCTTTCGGCGTCCTCCAGGGTGGTGGCGCGTCCTGTACTTTCCACCGGGCGGTGGGCGGTTTCGAGCGTATCGTCGAGCCGCAGAGTGGCCCCATCGGACAGAATGACGGCGCGCTCAATAATGTTTTGGAGCTCACGGATGTTGCCCGGCCAGGCATAGCGCTCAAGCGCGTCCATCACCTCTGCCGGGATCGTGTCGATGGGCCGCCCCAGCTTTGCGCTGAACGTCTCGACGAAGCGTTGAGCGAGCAGAGGCACGTCCCCCACGCGATCCCGAAGCGGCGGCAGCGTTATGGGGAATACGTTGAGTCGATAGTAGAGGTCTTCCCGGAATGTCCCCTTTTCAATGCCCTTCGCCAGGTCCCGGTTCGTAGCTGCGATCACGCGGACGTCCACCTTCTGCGTGCGCGAGCTGCCCAGCCGCTCGAACTCGCCTTCCTGAAGCACCCGGAGCAACTTAGCCTGGAGTGCCAGGGGCAGGTCGCCGATCTCGTCGAGGAAAATGGTCCCTTTGTCGGCGAGTTCGAACCGCCCGATTCGACGCGCGGTGGCCCCTGTGAAGGCTCCCTTCTCGTGGCCGAACAGCTCGCTCTCGATGAGGTGCTCAGGGAGGGCGGCACAGCTAACCTTCACCAGAGGGCGGTCGCAACGCGTGCTCCGGTCGTGGACGGCACGGGCGAAGAGTTCCTTGCCGGTTCCCGTTTCGCCCAGGATCAGAACGGTAGCATCGGTAGCGGCCACTTGCGCCACTTCGCCCAACACCTTGCTCAGCGCCGGGCTGCCGCCGATGATCGCCTCGACGCTGTGGTCGCGCTTGATTTCCTCCTGGAGGTAGCGGTTCTCGTCCTGCAGCCGGTCTTTTAGCGCCTCGACTTCATTCAAAGCCACTTGAAGCGCCGCATTCGCGTCCGAGAGCTCCGCTGTACGTTCGGCCACGCGCTGCTCCAAACGGTCGTTGGCCTCTTGCAGTTGGGTCTGTAGTCGCTTGAGGGTAAGGTGCGTGGTGATGCGTGCCAACACCTCCTCGTGCTGAAACGGCTTGGTCACGTAGTCGACGGCGCCGCTGCCGAAGGCCCGCACCTTGTCGTCCGTCTCCGAAAGCGCTGTCATAAAAATGACCGGGATCTCGCGGGTCGCCTCGTTCCTTTTAAGCCGCCGGCACGTCTCGAACCCGTCCATCTCCGGCATCATCACGTCGAGCAAGAGAAGGTCGGGCTGGGCGTGTTTGGCCTGCATGAGCGCGCTCGGGCCGCTCTCCGCAACCAGCACCTTGAAGCCGTGTTGACTCAAATGATCGAGCAACACGCTGACGTTGGCCGGCGTGTCGTCGACAACGAGGATCGTACCTCGGTGCTCCGGGGTTTCGCTCACGCTCGGTCCTCCAGGTATGGTCTGATGAGGTCCCGAATCTGCTCCATTCGGTAGTTCTGAGCCAACGCGCGCAGCCGTGCACCGAAGGGATGATCCGGATCACGCAGGCGCTCGGATGTCTCCAGTTCCGCCAGAAGGCTCCGAATATCGCCCTGCATGGCCGACTCATAAAGCGCGGCCGCCTCGCCCTCCGTCGGCCCCTCCGATGCGTTGCTTTGCTCCATCGATTCAGGCAACACCGCCGCAGCGACAGTTTCACTCGGCTCGGGATCGCTGTACGTCCATTCGAGCCCGAGAAGGGTTTGCAGCTTCTCCAGCAGAACGTCGAGTTGGATCGGCTTCGCAAGGAATGCGTCGCAGCCCGATTCCAGGCTCTCCTTCTGGGTGTACGCAAACGCGCTGGCCGAGAGAGCGATCACGGGCACGGCCTTGAGCGTGGGCGACTGCCGGAGCCGACGCGTGGCTTCGAAGCCGTCGAGAACCGGCATCACGAGGTCCATCAGGATGATGTCGGGCCGGGAAGCCTCCGCCTTCTCTACGGCCTCTCGACCGTCCGCCGCCTCCTCTATCTCGAATCCCAGCGGGGCGAGCAAACCGATCAGGAGAGAGCGGTTGATCGACTTGTCGTCCACCACGAGCACCTTTCTCACCCGTCCCACCATGCCCGTGATGTGCCGCTGACGTACCTCCGGGGGCGTGGCGGCGGTCTCCAGAATCGGCAGGTCGACCTCGAGCCGAAAAGTGCTTCCCTGCCCCGGCGTGCTCTCAAGGTCAAGCGTTCCGCCCATCATCGTGGCGAGGCGGCGGCTGATGGCCAGACCCAGGCCCGTCCCCTCTGTGTGGTCGTCGGCGCCCCGAATCTGTTCGAACGGCCGGAAGACTTCGCCGTGTTGCTCGGGCGCGATACCGGGGCCGGTGTCCTCGACCTCGAAGCGAAGCCGCGCGTTACCGGCAGCGGTGTCACGCACGTCCACGCTGAGCGTGACGCCACCGCTCCTGGTGAACTTGATGGCATTGCTCAGCAGGTTGAGGAGGATCTGCCGGAGCCGTCGCTCATCGCCGCGCACCACGTCGGGGAGAGGCGCGCGGACGTCGAAGGTGAACGACAGACCTTTCTGCTCCGCGCGCATCCGCGCGAAATCTGTTACACTCCGGAGAAACTCGGCCAGGTGAAACGCCGTGGGCTGGACTTCCAGTTTGCCCGCCTCAATCTTGGAGAGGTCGAGGATGTCGTTGATGAGGGTGAGGAGGTGCATGCCGCTCCCTTCGATGACATCGAGGCCCGCGCGTTGCGTCTCGGTGAGGGCGTCGTCCCGCTTGAGCAACTGCGCGTAGCCAAGAATGCCGTTCAGGGGCGTTCGAAGTTCGTGGCTCATCTTGGCGAGGAAGCCACTCTTGGCGCGGTTGGCAGCCTCGGCGGCTTCCTTGGCCGCTTCCAGGGCCGCTTCTTCCCGCTTGCGCTCGGTAAGATCCCGGACGAGGGATAGCATATAATCCTGACCGTCCATCTCAATGACCGAGGCCGAAATCTCAGCCGCCAACACATCGCCGGATTTCGTCCGGCACGTCAGTTCATCGGTCCACCCCTGGCCCTTTTCGAAGACCGATTCGGCAAAGGCATTCATCCGGGCCATATCTGCCGGATGGATGTCCGAGACGCGGCGGGCCAGCAACTCTTCGCGGGTAAACCCCAGCAACTCGCAAGCCTTCGGATTAAAGTCGATGATTTCGTCTTTGCCGGGATTGATCACGAAGATCGCGTCATTGGTGTGTTCAAATATCTTACGAAAGCGCTCTTCACTTACTCGCAGCGCTTCTAGCGCCTGTTTGCGCTCGCTAATGTCCACGAACGTCACTACGCTTCCAAGAAGCTCATCATCCTGGCGTATGGGGTAGGACCAATACTCAGCCGGGAGGCTCGTTCCGTCCTTTCGCCACAGCACCTCATCCTCCAGATGCGTGCCCTTGCCTTCGCGAAACGCCTGGTAAATCCGGCACTCCTCCACAGGATAAGGAGTGCCATCGGACCGGGTGTGGTGCATCAGGGCGTGCATGTTGTGCCCGAGCAGATCGTGCTCGTCGTCGTACCCGAGCAGTTGGAGGCAAGCCCTGTTGCAGAAGGTGCAATTGCCATGGAGGTCCACGCTGTAGATGGCCTCGCCGGTGGAGTTGAGCAGCAACCGCATCTGCGCCTCGCTCGCCCGGAGTGCCGCCTCCACCCGCTCCTGATGGGCAATTTTCTGCCTCAAACCGACATTTGCTTCGGCGAGCGCCGCACTGCGAGCGTCGTCGGTGACGTTAACCTTTTCGCTGGCCTCGGGCATCGGTCTCACGCGTTCGTTCGTGGTTGGAGACGGGGCGCGAAGATACAAGACGCGGCGCGATATGTCGCGCGGCGCGTGAAATGCGGCGCCGCCGGAACGATTTACCGGGGTGGCCTAGAATTCCGGCTCCTTCACAAAACGTCGAAATCAGGCGGCAATCAGCTTTCTCGTGCGTGGTACGCGGCATGGCATGGCATTTGGCGTCTCGGGCGGCATAGGCGCATCTCGCATCCGCCTCTCTACATCCCCACCCACCATCCCTAAGAGGACGCACATGTCCGACAAATTGAGCCGCTATGCTCCCCTCCCTCTCCGCCTGATCCTCGGATTTGGCTTCCTTTTCCACGGATTGCCAAAACTTGGCAGCGGCCACGCCGGCTTCGTGGGCATGCTCACGGGTATCGGCGTACCGGCGCCGGGCCTTATGGCCTACGTAGTCGGCCTCGTTGAATCCCTCGGTGGACTTGCGCTCCTCCTGGGCGCGTTCGTAGCCATAGCGAGCCTACCGCTCATCATGAACATGCTCGTGGCCATGTTCACCGTCCACCTCCCGGCCGGGTTCAGTTTCATGAACATGACGGGTATGGGGCCGGACGGTCCTACGTTCGGGATGCCCGGCTACGAAGTACCTCTTCTCTACATCGCCGGGCTTGCCGGCCTGGCCCTGATAGGCGCGGGCGCCCTGTCGGTGGATGGCATGCGGAAGGGGAAATCGGGCGGCAGCGATACGTAATCCTGTCGCCCTCATTCCCTTAGGAGGCAGTTGAAATACCTCATCTGGCCTGCGACGGCGCCTCCCGGCCGATCTCTTCGTTGCGAGATGCTCGCCGAATCACCGATTCGACTACGATCTCACGCCTTGATCTCAACCGAGATTCACTCCCCGACAAGTCGGGGCAGGCTGTCTCGGCTAAAGAGCAGGTAATTCAACAGCCTCTCATCCAAACTCCCTCACAAACCCCTTTATTCATGAACCCCTCCAATGGAAACGTGGCGCTCGTCACAGGCGCCAACAGTGGCCTCGGATTCGAGGCAGCCGCCCAGCTAGCCGACGCCGGATTCAGCACAATTATCCTGGCAGCCAGGAACGAGGCCAAGGCTGAGCAAGCCAGAGCGCTCCTCACCGAGCGGACGGCCAGGGACGTCTTCGAGACCCTGGCCATGGACCTGGGCGAGCTCGAGTCCGTGGATGCCGCGGTTGCCGAGCTCGCCACGCGTGGCGCCAAGATCCTGGATCGGCGAAGGAACTTCAAGGGCCGATCCGTATTTTGCCGAGACATTGTGTCCCTTCCGGCCTGGAGAAAGTATCATGCGCTCGCTTCGCACCGACGAAAAGGATCGACGTAGGACGGCTCAACATCTTATCGCAGGTCTCTGCATCGTGGCTCTGTGTGTCTTGTCAACATCGGTACAGGCGCAGGAGTCCGTCAACGTGGTGATCGGAGAACGGTACGGGGCCGGTGCGCTCCAACGAGCGATCCTGGGCGGGCACTACCGAGATGCTTGGACATCAGAGGTCCGGCTCCCCGTGCTGAATCTGGAGACGTTCGCGGGTGGGCTGACACCAGAACGTCTGGGAGGAGGTCAGCAGACGATCTCGCTAGTCCTCCTGGGTGGGAACGGACGCAGGTATTCCTTCCGACTCATCGACAAGGATCCAACTCCTGCGCTGCCGCCGGAGCTTAGGGGAACAGCCGCCGACGCCCTTCTCCAGGATCAGATAAGCGCTTCGCACCCGCTCGGCATTCTCGTGGTTAACGCGCTCGAAGATGCCGCTGGGGTGCTGCACGCGGAATCTGAGCCGTTCGTCATGCCCGACGACCCCGCCCTCGGCGAGTTCCGCAGCGAGTTCGCCGGGCAGGCGGGAATAATCGCGGAACGGCCGGGCGATGAAGAAGACTCGGATGCGATCTTCGGCGGGTTCGACAACATCGACGGGGGCAACAGGATTTTTCGTCGTGTGGCGGAGAGTCAGACGCAGCGCGTCGACTCACGCGCATTCCTGAATGCCCGCCTGTTCGACTTGCTGATCGGCGATTGGGATCGACACCGCGGGCAATGGACTTGGGCGAGGCGAGCCGGCTCCCGGCAGTGGCTCCCTATCGCCGAAGATCGAGACCAAGCATTTTCCCGCTTAGATGGTTTGCTTCCCTCGGCAGGCCATAGGTATGTGCGACACCTTGTGGGTTTCGATGAGGACTACCCCGCCATCTACGGTCTCCACCACCAGGCACGCGAGCTTGATCGGCAGTTTCTGGCGGAATTGAGCCGCGGGGACTGGAATTCGGCCGCCGTCGAGCTCCAGGCCAAGATGACCAACCAGGTTATCGACGACGCCGTGCGCCGCCTTCCGGACGTCATGTACGAGGTGGATGGCGCGTTCATCGCGAGATCGTTGAATTTACGAGCCTTATCCCAATCTCCCACCACCTGATAAGCCCACGTGCTGACGATGTATGCTTGTTCAAGCCTATAATGATTGTTCAACAGTTCAGCTGCCACCCTACAAGCTGCAGCATGAACCATAGCCTTGGTGGAATTTCCCCTCCTAACTGAAAGCACCGTTGCCCATCTGTGGGCAAGTGCCTCTGCGTAAAGGTCATCGCCAGAATCAGAGAGCTCGATTACACTTTCGCACTTCTCCATCGACTCATCCGACTTCAAGTAAAAGTTGTCAACATCGGCGCTGTTCGCAAGGGACCTCATTTCCAACGCGACGTCGTTGTTGGAACGTGCAATAACCAATGCCTTTGCGAATGCCTGTTCAGCGCCGAGGCAATCGTGTTGCATGCGTCCCAGGTCCAGCCCATGACGAGACAAAATCCAGCCTTCGTGAATTGAACCCGCAGGCACGAGTTCGAGGGCGCGCTCCGTCAATTCAATCATGCCGAGCATCGCCATGCCTGGAGGAAGAGACTCCGCCACAGCGACTGCCCTGTCTTTGCCTCCAGCCTCGTCGAAGATATTGAAGCTGCGAGTCAGGCTGTCCCTGGCAGCATCGAACTGCGAAAGTACAGACTGGGACTTTCCCAGACCGAAAAA
>JADFLK010000053.1 GCA_022564455.1 Bacteroidota bacterium | reverse complement strand
CGCCAGATCCCGCTCGTTTAGGTGGTGCTGAAGCGTGGGAAACAGGTAATACAGCGATAGGAGGATGAAGGCGGAGGCCGCGAAGATTTTGAATCCGTTGCCTTGCATGGTTTTCTTTTGGATGATGAAGAACCGGAGCGACACACGTGGCCGACGAGGTTCTCGGGGCTGAGGGGCCACACGAACGTGGAGCCGGGAAACCTTGAATTGGATCGCGTAGCGTCGGCTGCCGGCAATCCTTCAATTACTAGGGACCAAGCGGCTGAACAGCCGGATGCTGAACCCGTGGAAGCGGACGCGGGGCGTCCTCAGCCAGATGGCTGGCCGCCAATTCCGATGCCGGAGCGCGCCGGCGGATGACCTCAACCGGTATGCCGTCCGGCGTCGGGTGGTTCGTCTGTGGAGTCGTTGCGGAAGCTCCCGAGACTGCTTTCATTCCCTGTTGGAAGCGCAGGAGCTGGTACAGATGCCCGTACAGGGCTCGCAGGAAAACATCCGGCGCAGGCGCAGATTCTCCCAGCGCAGACATTACTGCCTGGGCCAATTCAGCAGGCGACTCCGATTCGGCCGCCGCTTCCATTGCGGCATCCAGCGCTTCCGGTGCGATTCCCTCTGCCCGGAGGCGATCCGCCAAATCGCCCGAAGCCAGCGCAGGCGACACCAGCCCCACCCCGATGCTTCCCAAAAGCACGGTAGCACAAAGGCGCAAGAGGTGGAATTGGCGAAGGCGTTTCACGTAGGCCCGGAGACGGGGTAACTCAGAATCGGTTGCAAAACTACACCGATGAGCACCACGTACCAACGAAGACGGGGTGATTCCTCGGGCTGTGAGGTCTACTTTCACTTCACGCTCTTCCACTAGTTGTCCGTTGTTAATCGTAAGCGTTTGCCGCAAAATGACCACCGATCACTAGCAATGATCTACGCTTACGCACTACGCATTACGATCTAGCCCGCCCCATGCTCCTCGCCCTCGACTCCGGCACCACGTCGTGCCGCGCGCTTCTTTTTGATGAGAAGGGCGGCGTTCGCGCTGTCGCTCAGGAGGAGTTCACCCAGCACTACCCCCAGCCGGGCTGGGTGGAGCACGACGCAGCGGAAATCCGCGACCTCCAGTTTCGTCTTGCTCGGCAAGTGATGGAAGGTGTCGACGCAGCGGAAATAGCAGCCATCGGCATCACCAACCAGCGAGAAACCACGGTGGTATGGGATCGGCAAACGGGCGATCCCATCCATAACGCCATCGTCTGGCAGGACAGGCGGACCACCGGTATCTGCGCGCGCCTCGTCGCCGACGGTCTCGAAAACCACATCCACACCACCACCGGACTCCGCCCCGATCCGTACTTCTCCGCCACCAAGATTGCCTGGCTCCTGGAAAACGTTGACGGCGCCCGCGAGCGAGCCGAACGCGGCGACCTCGCCTTCGGCACCATCGACACGTGGCTGTTGTGGAACCTGACGGATGGGGCGGTCCACGCTACCGATGTAACCAACGCCTCGCGGACCATGCTCTACGACATCCGCCGCGGGCAGTGGGATGACACGATGCTGGAAGCCCTTAACATCCCGGCCTCCCTCCTTCCCGAGGTGAAACCCTCCAGCGGATTGTTCGGGGAAACACCGCTGTTCGGCGGCTCCATTCCCATCACGGGCATTGCGGGCGACCAGCAAGCCGCGCTGTTCGGGCAGGCCTGTTTTGAGCCGGGCATGGCGAAGAACACCTACGGCACGGGTTGTTTCATGCTGCTCAACACAGGCAACGAGCCCGTCCAATCAGAGAATGGCCTGCTCACGACCATCGCGTGGGATCTAGGCGACGGCCCCGTCTACGCGCTGGAGGGCAGCGTTTTCATTGCCGGAGCGGCCATCCAGTGGCTGCGGGATGAAATGGGGCTGCTGGAGAACGCGGCCGAATCTGAGCAGATTGCCGCCTCCGTAGAGAGTACGGAAGGCGTCTACGTCGTTCCGGCTTTTGTGGGACTGGGCGCCCCCTACTGGGAGCCCAATGCCCGAGGCGCGGTGTTCGGACTCACGCGCGGATCAACCCGTGCGCACCTCGTCCGCGCTACGCTGGAGTCCATCGCCTACCGGACCCGCGACGTGCTGGACGCGATGACCGCCGACGCGGATCTCTCGCTCGCGGCCCTCCGCGTGGACGGCGGCGCGGCGCTGAACAACTTCCTCATGCAGTTCCAGGCCGACATCCTGAACGTGCCGGTGGAACGGCCCGCCTCTGTGGAAACGACGGCATGGGGGGCGGCGGGACTGGCGGGAGTGGCCGTTGGTTGGTTTGACCTGGATGCTTTGACCGGCCTTCGGCAAGTAGATGCAGTGTTTGAGCCTGGGATGGATGATGCCGAGCGCTCAAATCTCTTTGGCGGCTGGAAGCGGGCAGTTGGGGCCGCGAGGGCGTGGGTAGAAGCTTAGGAGACTGTTGAAATACGTAATTCATCAGCCTCCTGGGATAGCCGATCTCCCGAACGGCAGGACTAGAGCAACGGCCAAGTTTCGTCCCGCAAACCTGCGGGACGGACCCAGGCGCCTGGCCTGTCCAGTCCCGCAAGCTTGCGGGACTGCGGGTTTGCGGGGAGCACGTATTTCAACAGCTTGCTAGGAGGCTGTTGAAATAGTGTCCACAGCACGGAGTGATCTCAATCTCTCCTACGAAACTCCCTCTCCCATGCGGGAGAGGGCCGGGGTGAGGGGTATGACGTAAACAACAGCACGCATGATGATTAATTCAACAGCCTCCCAGGCAACACCGAATACGCACTACGCAATACCCAACATCCCTCAGCTCCGTTCACGGTCTTTTTGGCGGGCGGTGCCGTCCCCTTGAGGCGCTTCTGCGTCGAGGAGCGATTTGTCGATACGCCCCTCGGTGTTAACTATCGAAGCTTCGAATTCTTCCAGATCCAGATCGGAGAGGAAGTTGGCCGGGTCGCCGAAAGCTTCCTCGATCGACTCGACCGAAGACTGCGTTTCCTCTATCTCGTTGACGAGTGTATCGAGCTGGAAGGAAACCTCTTCCGGGTTCTGCATCGTCAGCGACTGTTCGTACACGTAGCGGGTCACATCCTCAATCGTGGCAAGCTGGGCTTCGATGATTTCAAGGTTTTCGTTGGCCTTTTTGAACTTCGTAAGCCGCTTTTCCAGGATTTGCATGCGCCGCGCCTTGATGCTGCGGACGCGCGGCGAATCGTGCTCCATCTCCCCACGAATCTGGCTGATGTCGCGCACGATCTCGTTCTCGCCCTGCCGCTGGGCAAACTTGAGGTACTTGTCCTTCAGCTGTAGCAGGTTCAGGTACGAATCCAGCAGGCCGTCAATCTTTTTGGCGTGTGCTTCGAGCATCCCCTGCGAGGCGTAGGAGAGCTTCGAGAAGTTGTCGCGGATGGCTTTCTCAATGTTGCGAAAGCGGACGTATCGTTTCTGGTCGTCCTTGTGCAACGAACGAATAATCTCGCGGTCGCTCGGCGGCTTGTTGCGCTCGGATGCGTGGCGGCTTCGGATGAGCCGCTTGTACCGGTCGGAGCGGGGGACGGTGCCGAGGTACAGCAGTTCTGCGGCGGCAGTGAATAGAATGACGAGGTTGGCCACGATGCCACCGGTAAGGAGGCCCGCCACGAGCGCCATGATCAGGAACGCCAGGTTCACCGGGCTCATGAACGCTTCCTTGTAGAAGTTGACCTGATCGTCTTGCATATGAGTCTGTCGAATTATGTGTTCCGTTGCCGAGGCGAGTGCTCCTCGGTTGATATCAAGACGCCCCGCAGTACCGCGGGGCAACGCAGAGATCGGTCGAGAGACACCGACGCGGGGAGGATGATGCGATTCGACAGGCTCATAAAGGTGGTGTACCGCGTTCTTGGCTGCGGGGTTACGTCAAGGGGCCGTCCTCATCGGATGCGCTTCATTCGGAAGCCGGGAAACTAGCTGCGGCCAATGGTTTTTGATCCCCTGGCAGGGCTCGGCGTTTCGTCGGATTCGGCCTCCGGTTCCTCCGGAATTGGGGCACGGCCAATGGTTTTGCCCTCGGTATGGGTGTTCGTCTGGGTGGAAGACGGTGCGACCACTCCACCCACTTCCGCTTTCATCCGACGGACAAGCGCTTCGGCTTGTGCCTTCTGGAGAACCTCGCGCTCGGCTTCCTCTCGTGCCGCACTCTCCAGCGCATCGTCGGTGAGGTTGGCGTTTTCCAGCGCAATCTCAAACCGGGCCTCGCTCTCGATGTTCTTCATCGTCAGCCGATCCACCATTTCGTCATGAACGTCATCGAGATCCGGCCGCACAATCCCCTTCAGAGCATCTAGAATGCCCTTTTTTTGCTGAGCCTGCCGATACTGCTGTTTCAGCGCCTTCAGTTTGCGGAGGTGCGTTTTCTCGGCTTCCTTCAGCCGCTCAAACTCTTCAGGGGTCATGGACATGGGCAGAGGGAGGTAGCGAGGTAGGGAGATAGCCAGATAGGGTTGAAACGCCTACCTGGCTATCTCCCTAACTACCTAGTTGGCTCATTCTGTTCGTTCCCGATCGCGCCGACTGGGTGCCGCGTCGCCGCCGGTTTGTTCGCCTTCGGGGATGCGTAGCTCCGGCTCCGGCACGGTGGAGATCTCCTCCGGCTCGGCGAGACCCATCTCCAGCTTGAACTGCTTGACCAGTTCGGCTGCCTGAATCTCCTGCGCATCCTCCTCGATCTTCAGCGCGTCGGTGTCGATGGAATCGAGAGCCATCTCCATACGAGCCTCGTTCTTCGCCGCCTCCTCGTTGACGCGGCTGATCATCTCGTCGTGGGTGGCGTCGATGCCGGCAACCTCAAACTGCTCCAGCGTGTCGGCGATCTTGGCCTGCCACTTGGCCCGCTCGTGGGCGCGGAGGGCTTCCTTGGCCTCGCCGATCTTCTTTTCGCGCTCGCGCATAAAGGCCTTCTTCACCTGCAGCGACTTGTCGTAGGCCATCTCGGCAAACCGAAGCTGCTCTTTCGTGCGCTCCTGCGCTTCCTTCATACCCTGCAACTGCACGGCGTAGCGTTGCGCAATGTCGTCGCGGCCGGCCTGGATGGCCGCTTTGATCTTTGCCGTGAGGCTTTTCTGCGTGGCTTCGTAGCGTCGGTGCTCCTTTTGCAGCAGCATCACGTTGGCTTTCACCGTCGCAATGTTTTCGTTCATCTTCGGAACCTGATCGTTCAGTTCCCGCATGTTCTCCTCAAGGATCAGGCGCGGATCTTCCATCGCGGAGATGGCGCCGCCGAACATGGATTTGATGAGGCGAGTGAATCGCTTCCAGATTGACATAGGACGTTTGATTGTCGATGGCGAGGCCCACGCAGAGGGCGGAAGCGCGCATCGGGTGAATGTAGAGTTGGAATCTAAGGAAATGAGCCGGTCAACTGCTCCATTTTACACCGTCGAACCGGCCGATGAGGCGAGATGGGGGTACAGGCGGTGGCTCGGGGGCAATGGTGAACGCGCGTTGGACGGCCTCGGTGTCGAGCCGTGAGGGGTCGGAGGCGAAGGCCGTAACGAGCGGTTCGCCGGCCTCTACGGGGCTTCCAATGCTTTTGTTAAGCACGAACCCCGCAATGGGGTCCACGTCATCGTCTTTTATTGTGCGGCCTGCGCCGAGGCGTACGGAAGCGAGCCCCAGTTCGAGTGAGTCAATTCCAGCGACGTAGCCGGATACCGGCGCAGGGATCTCGGCAATGGGCTGAGAGCCTTCTCTGGAATCAGGATTATCCAGAACCGCGATGTCGCCGCCCTGTGTCTCCACCAATTCCACCCACTTCTCGAAAGCGATGCCGCTTTCTAGCGTGTGTTTGGCTTTCTCGAAGCCCGCTTCCGGGGAGTCGGCGACACCTCCGAGACAGATCATCTCGCCTGCAAGCGCCAGCGTCACGTCCAGCACGTCGTCCACAGCACCTCCGGCGGGTATTTCGTTGCGAAGGATTCGGATGGCCTCGGCGGTTTCCGGCCAGTTCCCGATGGCTCGCCCGAGCGGCGCGTCCATGTTGGTCAACAGTGCGACGGTTGGCTTCCCGACGGATTGCCCAATGCCGACGAGTGTCTCCGCGAGTTTTCGTGCGTCGTCTTCCTCTTTCATAAACGCGCCCAATCCTGATTTTACATCCAGAACCAGCGCGTCGATGCCCTCCGCCAGCTTCTTGGACATGATACTCGCCGCGATGAGGGGGATGGACTCGACCGTGGCCGTTACGTCGCGCAGCGCATAGAGCTTCCGATCGGCCGGTGCGATCTCCGCCGTCTGGCCCATCATCACGACCCCGATGCGCTCCAGTTGCCGCCGGTACTCCTCTATCGACAGGTTGACGTTGAAGCCGGGGATGGCTTCGAGCTTGTCGAGCGTGCCGCCGGTGTGGCCGAGGCCGCGCCCGGAAATCATCGGGACCGGTACGCCACAGGCCGCTACGAGCGGTGCAAGGATCAGCGAGACCTTGTCACCCACGCCGCCGGTCGAGTGCTTGTCAACCTTGATGCCGGGCAGGTCGGAGAGGTCGAGTATCTCGCCCGAGTGGAGCATCGCGTTGGTCAGTGCCGTGGCTTCCTCTGTATCCAGCCCGTTCAGAAAAGCTGCCATCAAGAAGGCCGCCATCTGGTAGTCGGGCACGTCGCCGCGCGTGTAGGCAGCGATGAGATCCGCGATTTCGGAGGCGGCCAGCGCTGCACCGTCGCGTTTGCGCGTAATGAGTGAAACGGGGTTCAAGGGGAGCTTCGTAGTTGGTGCTTTGATCTTCGTGCTTCGTACTTCGCCGGCAGCGTGTTGGACTTGGTAGTCTGCCGGACTTAGGGCATCCTAGGTAGGGGAGGGGGGAAGTTGGATAATTTTTTCGAGCCGGATAGTGGGGCGTTGGAATGAAAAGAGCGAAAACAATGGGCCGACGTACCGTCGCGGCGGTAGAATTCTCTCAAGCCCGACAGACTCGTGGCGTTCAGAAGTTATTCTGATCCAAAGCACCAAGATCGAAGATCGAAGCACGAAGACCAAAGCACAAGCATGATTCAAGTCTGGATACCGAAAACCGGCGCGCCCGACGTCCTTGAAGTCCGCGAAGCGCCTGATCCGACGCCCGGCCCCGGCCAGGTGCTCATCGCTGTGGAGGCATCCGGAATCAACTTCGCCGATATCCTCGCCCGGCAGGGTCTGTACCCCGACGCGCCCAAACTACCTGCTGTCGTTGGGTACGAGGTTGCAGGGTCCGTTGTCGGCGTTGGTGAGGGGGTCAAAAGGTTCTCCGAAGGCGACCGTGTGATGGCGATGACAAAGTTCGGAGGCTACAGCTCAATGGTTGCGGCTTCTGAGACTGGAGTCTTCAAGCGTCCGGAAGGCATGAGCGCCCAGATTGGCGCAGCCATCCCCGTCAATTACCTCACGGCCTTTCAGCTGATGGTGGTAATGGGCGGCATACGCCACGCGCAGGAATTAGGAGGAACGAGGCTGAAAGTGCTCGTCCACGGCGCTGCGGGCGGTGTAGGCACGGCTGCGGCCGATCTGGGCAAGATTTATGGCGTTGAGCTGTTCGGAACGGCCTCGCCCGGCAAACATGATTACGTACGTGAACGGGGTTACGCCCATGCCATCGATTATAGAACGGGCGATTGGGTAAAGGAGGTTATGGATATCACCGGAGGGCGCGGAGTTGATCTCATCCTCGATCCAATTGGCGGCGGCCATTGGAAGAAAAGTTTTGACGCCCTTGCGCCGACAGGTAGGCTGGCTGTCTACGGTTTCTCCGTGGCGACCGGGAAGGGTAAGCTCGGCTTTTTGCGAGAAGGGATGCGGATACCGTTCAGGCGGTTCCTCCCGCTGTCCCTCCTGAACCGAAACCAGGGTGTGCTAGGTGTCAACCTCGGGCACCTCTGGAACCACATTGGCGAGATGCAGAACTGGGTACGGAAACTGCTTAGTTACTACGAACGCGGCGACATCCAGCCCCACGTAGACCGCGTCTTCCCCTTCGATCAAGCCGGTGACGCCCACGCTTACATCGAGGCCCGGAAGAACATCGGAAAGGTGCTGCTGGCGCCGTGACCAACGCAAAAGGCGGAGAGCACACGCCCTCCGCCTCTGGGATCTGGTTGTGAGATGGGCTTACTTCTCAGAGTCGGCCGTCTCGTCTCCGCCTCCGTAGCGGCGGCGGAACTTCTCAACGCGGCCGGCGGTGTCCACCATCGTGCGTTTGCCCGTGTAGAACGGGTGGTTGGACGAGTCTACTTCTGAGTTGTACTGCTCGACGCCCATCGTGGAGCGCGTCGTAAAGGTTGTGCCGTCAGCAAGCTTGACGGTCATGAAGTTGTAATCGGGATGGATGCCTTCTTTCATTTCGGATGCCTTCTTATCAAAAGAGGCCTGAGGGCCAGAATCGGCCACTGGTGTGGCGCTAAGAGCCACGTAAACTAGGGATTTCGGATCACGTGGTCAATTGAACAAAGCGTGTGGAATCCAACCAGCGTGGTTGTCAACGGGGGGTAACGACTCTGCTAGTAAATTAGCATGTAGAGATAAATAATTACACTATGTAACTATATCGATGGGAGGCACGTCAAGGCAGCGGTTCACATCACTAACTCGTTTCAGCCAACTATGGAGGTCCCCATGAAACGCATTTGCATTCTTTCTGCCCTGTTGCTCATTCTCGCCGTTCCGGTTCGCGCCGACCCGCCCGATCTGGTTCCACCACTTCACGATTCAGATGAAGCCGCGTGGGTTCAGTTCGGCGAGAATCTTGTCGTTGCTCTCAAGAGCGGCAACGATGGACTTCAACTCAGTGCCCTTCAACACATCGTTGTCTACGGCGAGCGTGTTGATGTCAGTAACGCTCGGTTCGAGTTGGTTCGCCTCTTCCGCGACAATAAAGACGAGCGCGTGCGCATGACGGCGCTCAACGCCCTCAGCAAAATGAACGATGCCTGGATTGCTGATTTTCTGTATCGCAGCGCCCGTTTCGAAAGTGACGCCCACATGGCTTCGCTGATGTACCACGCGGCGATTGCCAATGAGCGCGGTTGAACACTGCGAATTGGTTCTGAACCAGGCCCGCTGGACCCAGTCCGGCGGGCCGTTTTTGTCGGACCGTGCTTACGCCGCTATCCCCCCTCAATCTGCGCGCTGGCGTCGCGTAGCTCTGCGGTTTATCTGAACTCCGTACCGCCTACGTCAACCATCAAGCAACTTCTGGATGTGCTCTACGAACTGGCGGGCAAGGCCGAGTGCTTCGTGAGATTGAGCCTTGGTGATCATTGCGCCATCGTCGTAGTCAGCCTCTCTCCGCCGTTCGAAGAGCCTGCTTAACAGCTTGCCAACTTCAGTCGGAACTGTGCCGTCGCGGACATGAATACGGCTGAATGTCGTATGCACGCCCCTTGTGCGTATGTGCGTCCTTTCCGGCTTGCGCAATAGCTGCTTTGGCCGCATAAAATGTCGCGTAA
>JADFLK010000416.1 GCA_022564455.1 Bacteroidota bacterium | reverse complement strand
AAGGGGATTGTAGCGAGGCGAGTGAGGAATCGAGTACATTTTTTCGATCTTTTGAGGCGCATAGTGGGGCTACGTAACGAAAAAGATCGGAGAAATGGGCCGATTTATCGCCGCCGCAGTAGATCCGGCCTTAGTCGGACAGGCTCCTAGGGAACATGCGGAGCCGCAGAGCCCGTAAAAAAAACGCCGCCGCGGCCTTACGCGGCCACGGCGGCGCTCCCTCTGACCGGACGGGTGCGCAGTACCCGTCCGTCTCTCACCCAATCCTGGGGTGTTGTGAAAGAGGTTGTTGAATTATCTGCTCTGTCGCCGAGACGAGCGCATATCGGTTGAGATCAAGGCACGAGATCATAGTAGAATCGGTGATTCGGCCCCGCAGTACTGCGGGGCAACGAAGAGATCGACCGAGTGGCGCCGTCGCGGGCAAGATGAGGTAATTCAACAGCCTCGTAGGCAGGCGGAAACCCATTCGGCTACTTCCGGCTGCGAAGGCCGTAGACGATCTTGCGGATCGTGTCGAACTGGAGGTAGGCGTATTCCAGGCGAAGCTCCTCAATGGCCTCGTAGGCCGGCACTTCGCGTTCGCGGAGTGAGCGGAACCGTGCGCGAATCCTGAAATCGCGGACGCCCTTTTCGCTCAGCAACTCGTGCTTTGCCAGAAGCGCGTACACATCGGAACTGATAAGTTCGCTGAGGGGATTCGGGATTGACATTGCTTGCATGGCGCGAAAGGATCTGGTGGTAATGGCTTCCGGTGGGCATCATGCCTGCCGCCCGAACGAACGGTACGCAGGCCCGTTTGTCCACCCAACTACTTCCCGCCGAACGGTATTCAGTCTAGGGTGAACGGACGGGGGTACCCGTCGAGTCGTAGAGCCATACGTCGGCGGAGATGGCCGGAAATCCCTCCAATTCGCTTACAAGGCCCTGAATCAGCAATCTCCGCCCAACACCCAGTGCAAGCGATTCGGGCAGGAATACAGGAATACGGCCCGTTCCGTCGTCCAGAACCAGATAGTATCCGTTGTAGGGTGTGGACACGTACCCTCCCACCGAAACCACCTGTCCCGAGAGGTCCACCGAATCCAGGTGCGCAATATCCGCCGAGCCAACTGCCGTGTATTTGGACTCCACACTCTCCGATCCACAGCCCATCAAACCGCCAATCGAGATGACACAGACGATGCCCAGAATAATTGCACGCGGGCTCATGCCTCCAACACGGGGTCGGGTGCTTGTTCAGTCCGTGCCTCTGTTGTCGTTTTTCGGAGGGCCTTCAGGCTCGTTCCTTGTAAAATCAAACACGCAAAGCCGATGGCGCATACGAGCACCAACTGAGCCGCGTGCGAGAAGATTGCATACGTGGCAGCAGGGGTTGCGGGGACGCCCAGTAGATGCACGAGCGTTTGTACGGTCACGTAGTGGAAGGAGCCGGTGCCGCCGGGCGAGGGAATCGACATGCCGATGGCGCCCACGTTGAGTAGCGCCCACGAGTCCAGTATGTCCAGGTTGTAGGTCTGTGTAATACCGAAAAGCCGGAGCGGCAGGTCGGCCATGAGGAAGTAGCAGAACCAGATTCCCAGTGTTGTAAAAAGGATGCCGGCACGCCGACGGACACGCACCAGCGAAACAAGGCCGTCGCGGAATGAACGAAGGATGCCAATCAGTTTGCCCTCCTTCCCGGCGCGTTCCGACGCGCGGCTCCGCTTCAAAGCGCGGGCCATGAGGACGGTCCCAACAGCGAGACCGATTGCGACGAGAGCCGCCAGAGCCCATGCCCAAGGCGGAAGGCTGCTGAGCGCGGGACGGACGCCGGACGAGAACATTCCCAAGATTCCGGCCAGCTGGTCGCGGAATAAGGCTGCGACTGTAATCAGTGCCGTGAGAAGTACCAGAGCATCCAACACTCGCTCCGCAACGACCGTCCCAAAGATGCCTGCAAAACGAAGTTTTGTCTGCGCGGCAACGTTGGCCGCGCGGGCTACTTCACCGAGGCGCGGCGCCGCGTAGTTGACCATGTAGCCGATCATCACCGAATAAAACGCGAGCCGCAGCGTAATGCGTTCTGACGGTGCGCCGTCCTCGTCGGGTAGCGTTTCCAGCAGCATCTGCCAGCGCCACGCGCGAAGCAGGTGGGCTACCATCGTAGCGATGAAAAGCGGAACGAGCCAGCCGTAGGATGCCGTGCGCAGCGCCTCGCCGACGGCCGAGAACTCCACGTTCCGCAGGGCCAGGTACAACAAGCCGCCGCCGAGCACGAAGCTGCCGGCGACGAGGAGCGTGGTTTTGAGGCGAGAGGTCACGGAGCAGAGGCCGAAAAGAGGTTGTTGAATTACCTGCTCTGTCGCCGAGACGAGTGCATCTCGACCGAGATCAAGGCGCGAGATCGCAGTCGAATCGGTGATTCGGCC
>JADFLK010000415.1 GCA_022564455.1 Bacteroidota bacterium | reverse complement strand
CTACAATGGACTGGACCTGAATCGCTTCAGGTACCAGGCGCCTGATGTTCGTCCCCCCCGGATTGTAGCGGTCGGGCGGCTGGTAGAGAAGAAAGGATTTGACGTGCTCGTAGAAGCATGCGCGCTGCTGAAAACCGAGGGCTGTTCGTTTTCCTGTCAGATCATAGGTTCCGGCGAGGACGAAGCTGCGTTGCGCGAGCAGATTGAGCGCCTGGGTGTTGCTGATTTGGTTCGGCTTGAGGGTCCCAGGCCACAAGCACACGTCGTCAAGCATGTGCAGGAGGCTGCCGTTCTTGCTGCCCCGTGCGTCATCGGGCGGGACGGAAATCGCGATGGGCTGCCAACCGTCCTCCTCGAAGCGATGGCTCTCGGCACACCGTGCGTCTCGACAGATGTGACGGGCATCCCGGAAGTCATCCGCGACGGCGAGACGGGCCTGTGTGTTCCGCAGCACGACGCCAAGGCGCTTGCTGAAGCGTTGGCGCGGCTACTCAACGATAGCGACAACGCTTGCTGAAGCGTTGGCGCGGCTACTCAACGATAGCGACTTACGTGTTCGGCTGGCATCGGCTGCAAGGCATCTCATAGAGGCGAGCTTTGACATTCACCGGAATGCCGCTCGACAACGCGCCCTCATTGCTGCCTGTAGTACGACGAGCAATGGGATGGCATTGCATCCGGCGGAGGTCATGGGATGATGCGCGTTGCCTACATCAGCGCCGATCCCGGCGTGCCTGCATTCGGCGTGAAGGGTTGCTCCGTCCATGTCCAGGAAGGGCTCCGTGCACTCCGCGTCCATGGTATGGACGTCACGCTTTTCTCGGCGCGCATGGGTGGCGAGCCCCCCGGTGATCTTGCAAGTCTGCCGATGATCTCTCTGCCTTGCCCGTCGGGTGCATCATCGGCCGAGCGCGAAAGAGCTGCATTGGATGCCAATGAGATCCTCCGCGAACAGATCGAGCAGCAAGGTCCTTTCGACCTCATCTACGAACGCTATTCGCTGTGGAGCTTTGCGGCCATGGAGTACGCGGCCGAGCATGGGGTCGCGTCCGTGCTGGAGGTCAACGCGCCGCTCATTGACGAACAGGCAAGGCATCGGACACTCGTTAATCCGGAAGAAGCACGCACGGCATCTCGTCGCGCATTCGAAGCAGCGGATGTCCTTCTTGCCGTTTCGAACGGCGTAGCGGATTGGCTCAATGGATTTTCGGAGGCTCAGGGCAGCGTACACGTTATTTCGAACGGTGTGGATACGACGCGCTTTCGCCCGGAGCTCGACCCTGTATGGCGTGCGCCAACAAACACATTCGTCATCGGGTTTGTGGGAAGTCTGAAGCCGTGGCACGGACTTTCCGTGCTGGTCAAAGCCTTCGCGCAGGTACATCGCGCAGTGCCTGAAACATGCTTGCTCATCGTAGGAGCAGGCCCTGAGCAGGCGCATATCGAGGCGGATCTCGACCGCCTCGGGATTCGCGCCGCAGCGCACCTCGTCGGGGCCGTAACCCCGGCGGAGGTGCCTCGTTGGCTCGCTTCCATGGATGTCGCCGTCGCTCCCTACGCCGATCCGACAGCTACCTACTTCTCACCACTGAAGGTCTTTGAGTACATGGCTTCCGGTTTGCCCATCGTAGCCGGCCGCATCGGACAGGTCGCCGAGATACTTACACATGACGCGACGGGTTTGCTCGTTGAGCCGGGCAACGTGGGCGCTCTTGCCAAAGCACTTCTGCGGCTGTACGCCGCTCCGCTCTTCTGTGCACGCCTGAGTTCAGCGGCGCGTTCTGCCGCGCTGGCTCATCATTCGTGGAACGATGTGTTTGGGCGTGTGCTTGCTCTTGCGGGATGCGAAACAGGGCCGGCCAGGCAACCAATGGGGGCGTTAGCGTGAGCCGCCCCAGGACACTTCGCGCCGCCGTGCCGGGCCTGAACCGCACGCTTCGACTCGTGTGGCCGTACACGCGCCGGCATCGAGGGTTGCTGGGCGGCTCCTTCGCTGCGTTATTCGCGACGGTTGGGCTGCGCGTGCTGGAGCCGTGGCCACTCAAAATGGTCTTCGACCGGGTGCTCATGCCGCCCCAGGGTACTTCAGCGTCTGGTGAAAACCCCGTTATGGTACTGCTGATTGCAGGCGCGGCCGTTGTTCTGATTACGGCTGGGCGAGCATGGATGGGTTATCTCAACCGCGTTGGTTTTGCGCTTGTTGGGAACCGGGTGCTGACCGATGTGCGCGGAGCGCTCTACCGCCATCTGCAGTGCCTGTCGCTCTCCTTCCACAGCCGCACCCGCGCAGGAGATCTGGTGATTCGCGTCATAAGCGATATCGGGATGCTGCAGGACGTGGTTGTGACGGCGCTGATGCCGCTCATCGGAAGTTTACTTGTTCTCGTGGTGATGGCAGCGCTTTTGATTACGCTCAACCTGCCC
>JADFLK010000414.1 GCA_022564455.1 Bacteroidota bacterium | reverse complement strand
CGCTTCACCACTCGGCGTGCGCGCCCACGGAAGGAGCGCGCCCGTGCTCATGGCGATCACCACCATGAGGGTCGGCGCCATCGAGTGAATAAACTTCGTGGCGTGCGTCGGAACGATGTCCTCCTTGAAAATCAGCTTGAACACGTCGGCGAACGGCTGCAGGATGCCCACCGGGCCGACGCGATCCGGGCCGTTGCGCTCCTGGATGAACGCGGAGACCTTGCGCTCGGCGTACACGAGCAGCGACGCCGTGATCAGGAAGCCGTTCAGCAGGCCGAAGATGACCAGCGGCAGGTCGATGAACTCCCAGATTGCCTGGAGTGTGGCCATTGTGGGGGTGCGATAGGGTGAGGGGTGAGGGGGTTATAAATGTGTGAGAGTGTGGGGGTGAGAGGCTCTCATACTCTCAACCACTCAAACTCTCCTACGCTGGCGTCAGACGGCTTCTCCAACCTCTTCCAAAGCTACGCCAAGCAGGTCCATCGCTTTGTGGGTGGCGCCACCGAAGGCCGGGATGGACTCGGCTATTTCGGCCATGATGGCTGCTGGGTTCTTGTAGGTCATCGGCGAGCCGAGGCGTTCGGCGATTGCGGGAAGAGATTCCCAGCCCGGTTGGCAGTCGATCTGATGATCCTCGTTGAACCAGCGGTCGAACGGGGTGCCGTGGCGGTCGGTGCGGCTCTGGCCTACACCAGCCTCCATCATCAGCGAGCGGTTCATCGAACGAATCATCTTTGCCGGACGAAGGCGCTGCGCGCGGCCCGCCTCGTTCACATAAGTGCCGACGGTCTCAACGCACATCGCGGCAGGAAGCGCTACGTCGGCGTGCGCCAGCGTCTCGTTCGTGGTGTGGTAGTGATGCAGGATCACCTTGATGCCCGAGAGGTCATCGGCCGAGAGCACGCCTGCCGCAATCGGGTCGTCTTCGAGGACGTACAGCACTTCGATGTCGCCTCCCGCGAGCTTCGCTTTGAGGAGTACCGGATCGGCCGGGCTCATGCCGAGGCGCTCGCAGCCTTGCGTGTTCGGTGCAGGGTCGTCCGAGATTAGCCAGTTGTCGCCACTTCCCACCTGAATGCGTGAAATGTACTGCGGGGCATCGGCGCCGACGGCAGCGGCGAGCTTCATGAGGAGGTAGTTGTCCTCAACTGTAGCGAAAGCGGAGCCGAGGAACACAACCTTGCCGTTTGCCGACTTCAGGAGATTGGCCGCTTCGTCGTAGGCCGCTTCCCAATCGGAGGTGTTTCCGCCCACTGTTGGGCCTTTCGGGCGGTTTTCGTTGTAGCGCTCGTAGATGAGCCGCGCCGCGTCAGGCATCCAGTACTCGTTCACGGCGAGGTTCTCGCGCGGCGCGATGCGGAGGATGTGGTTGTCGCGCACCCAGTAGTCCACGTTGATCCCCATTCCGCCGAAATCGGACACCGACGGCGTGCTCGACATCTCCCAAACGCGCGCCTTGAAGCGGAAGTAGTCCTCCGTAAGTGCGCCCACCGGGCAAAGGTCGCACACGTTCATGGAGTAGGGATCGTCAAAAACCTGCCCCGGTGCCGTCATCGGGTAATTCGTGTCGCCGCGCCCGATGATCGAAAGCTGGTGGCTCTTGGAGACCTCGGTCGTAAACCGCGTGCAGCGCGTGCAGTTGATGCAGCGCTCGGCATCAAGGATGACGTTCGGGCCCAGTCGGACACGCTTCGGCTTATGCACCTTCTCGAACTCGAACCGCGAACCTTCCGGACCGTACTTGTACGCCTGAATCTGCAACGGACACTCCCCCGCCTGATCGCAAATCGGGCAATCGAGCGGATGGTTGATGAGCATCAGCTCGAGGTTATCGGCCTGCGCCTGGGCAACAAGCTCCTCGTCGTACTGTGTGTGAACCGCCATCCCGTCGCTCAACTCAAGCGAGCAACTCGTCTGAAGCTTCGGGAAATAATTGACGACGGGATTGCCGTTCTCGTCCTTTACCAACTCGCCCGTTGCCCGATCGCGGGCAGGCAAGCCCGCTTTCACCAGGCACTGCCGGCAGTTTGCCGGAACCGAAAGCGCCGGGTGGTAGCAGAAATGCGGAATTTCGATGCCACGATCAAGGCTGAACTGGAGGAGAAGGTCTCCAGGTTCAAACTCGAACGATTGGCCGTCTATGATTACCTGCGGCATTCGATTTCGGATTTCAGATTCCGGATTTCGGATTCACTTTGGAATTTGGAGCTTGGAATTTGAGCGCGCCGCACTAGGCACCGACCGGATCACGTGTCTTCAATGCGCGCTCCTGTGGCACTGAGGATGAGGGTGCGCTCGGGCTCGGTGATCGCCGCGATGGCCTCTTCGCTGTCGCCGCGATCCTCGGCGAGGTGCCTGAGTGTCTCCACATCGGTCTCTTCAACAGATAACGTTCCAGCCACGAGCACCTGCGATCCGGAGATGTTTCGCG
>JADFLK010000052.1 GCA_022564455.1 Bacteroidota bacterium | reverse complement strand
GGCGATGACACCGGGCGCTACGACGTTGGCCCGGACGCCGCGTCCGCCGAGCTCGCGGGCGAGGCTCTTCGTGAACCCGATGATGCCCGCCTTGGAAGCCGCGTAGTTCGCCTGCCCCGCATTCCCCGTTACGCCCACCACCGACGAGATGTTGATGACGCTGCCGCCGCGCTGCTTCATCATCGGGCGGTAGGCCGCCTTGCAGAAGTTGAACACGCTTTTCAGATTCGTGTCGAGGACGATGTCCCAGTCTTCTTCGCTCATGCGGATCATCAGCGTGTCGCGCGTAATCCCCGCGTTGTTGACGAGCACATCAATCGATCCCCATGCATCGATGACGGCTTGCACGGCCTCGCCGGCGTGGGTGGTGTCGGCTGCATCACCCTGGATGGCGAGACATTCCACGCCTCTGGCCTGCAGTTCGGCTTTGAGGGCTTCCGCCGTCTCTGTGGACGAGCGATAGGTGAAGGCCACCTTCGCGCCGCATTCCGCAAGGGTCTCCACAATCGCGCGGCCGATGCCGCGGGTTCCGCCGGTTACGAGGGCTGTTTTTCCTGAGAGGTCGAGGGTCATGGGTGTGAGATTATCCGTTGGGGTGTAGTGCAATACGCCCTCAAGATATGTTTTCTAATTCGTCTGCCGTTCCTGCCGGGGTTGTGACGACCTCCCGTCCGAGCGTCCGCTTCACGAGGCCGGAGAGCACGTTGCCACTGCCGACTTCCACGAATCGGACTGCGCCATTCGCTTTCATCTGTTCGAGCGATTGCGCCCAGCGAACCGGCGACGTGAGTTGGTCCAGCAAGCGCTGTCGGAGTTCAGTGGGGTCGGTGGAGGGCTGTGCGGTTACGTTGAGGTAAACAGGGCAACGGGGCGAAGTGATTTCGAGGGCCTCCAATGCCTCGCTGAGACCTTCGACCGCGTACTCCATCAGCGGCGAATGAAAAGCACCACTGACAGGAAGTGGCAGCACGCGGCGCGCACCGGATTCTTTGGCGGCTTCACTCGCCCGCTCCACGGCTCCGCCATCTCCAGAAATCACAATCTGGCCGGGCGAGTTGTAGTTCGCTGGAACGGCGACGTCGCCCTCTTCGGAAACATCGGCGCAGATCTGCTCCAGCACATCGGCGTCGAGCCCCAGCACAGCGGCCATCGCACCTGGACGCACCACACCGGCCTGTGCCATTAGCTCGCCACGGCGACGGACGGCGCGAAGTCCATCCACAAACGACAGCGCATCGCACGCAGCCAGCGTACTGTACTCGCCCAGACTGTGCCCGGCCGCCATGCTGGGCGCAAAACCCATTTCATCCAGCACCGCCATCGCGGCCAGGCTGTGGACGTAAACCGCAGGCTGCGTGATCTCCGTTTTCTTCAGTTGCTCGGCAGCCTCCTTCGCTTCGGAAAACATGATATCCGTGAGCGAGAAACCAAGCACGTCATTGGCCTCATCGAAGCGTGCACGGGCTGACGGAAAGCGCTCGTAGAGGTCGGCGCCCATGCCGGGTTTTTGGGAGCCCTGTCCGGGAAAGAGAAAGGCGGTTTTGGTCATTGCGTACTGCTGCATGTTGCGTATTGCGTATCCGGGGATGGTGCGACTGGTCTACGCACTACGCAATACGAAATACGAAATAAACTCAGGCCTCCTCCGAAACCCCTTCAGCATTCATCCTTACGCGTTCAGCATTCGGCGCGCCATCGTAAGCCCACTTCACGTAGCTCGCGCCCCAGCTGAAGCCTCCGCCGAACGCCGCCAGCACAAGGTTGTCGCCCCGTTTCAATTCGGCCTCCCAGTCGTGCAAGCAAAGAGGAATCGTAGCCGTGGTCGTGTTGCCGTATCGCTCAATATTCAGCATCACCTTCTGCGGCTCTATACCCATGCGCCGCGCGGTTGCATCAATGATGCGAAGATTGGCCTGGTGAGGCACGAGGAAGCGCACGTCGTCGCCTTCGAGTCCGTTGCGCTCCATAACCTCTACTGCGGCGTCCGCCATCCCCACAACCGCATGCTTGAATACTTGGCGGCCTACCTGAGAGACATGATGCAAGCGGTTGTCCACCGTCTCATGTGTAGCTGGGCGGAGGCTTCCCCCCGCTATCATGTGCAGGAACGGCGCGCCCTTTCCATCGATGTACTCCACTGAATCAAGTAGGCCGAAGCCCTCCGAATCAGGTTCCAAAAGCACGGCGCCGGCGCCGTCACCAAAGAGAACGCATGTGGTTCGATCGGTGTAATCCACGATGCGAGACATGGTGTCCGAGCCGATCACCAGCACCTTCTGATGCTTGCCGGACGTGATGAACTGAGCACCGACGTTGAGCGCGAAGAGGAACCCACTGCAGGCACTCAGCAAGTCGAACCCCCATGCATTCGTCGCGCCAATCTCCGCTTGAACCAGGCAGGCCGTTGCCGGAAAGAGCATGTCCGGCGTGGCCGTGGCCAGAATGATCATGTCGATTTCGTCGGCCGCGATGCCACGCTTGTCGAGCAACTCTCTTGTAGCCTCGGATGCCATGAACGCCGTGGCCTTATCGGGGTCGCGGAGAATGCGTCGTTCGCGGACGCCTGTGCGTGTGCGGATCCACTCGTCGGAGGTGTCCACCATCTTCTCGAGGTCGGCGTTGGTAATCCGGTCCTCGGGGAGGTAGTGGCCGATGGCGGTGATGGCGGCAGTTGGGTTCATGCGATACCGTTCGTGACGGGTGCTGCGTAGCTAAACTGCACAGGAGACACTCAACCTCGCGGGTGAGCTATTTCCCCAAGGCCTCCGCAATGCTGCCGGCCAGGTTCTGTTCCACCACCTCGCAGGCGCGGTAGATCATTTGCTCAACCGCGCGGGCCGTCGATCCGCCGTGCCCGACGAGAACGTTGCCGTCAACACCGAGGAGTGGGACGGCACCGAAGTTTTCGTAATTGAAGGGAGCCAGCGCGCCTTTCAGCACGCGCCCCACGATCTCCGCTTCACCATTGCTCAGGCCTTGCCTGCCGATCTCGTTGCGGATCATCTTGGGAAGCACAGTGGCGAAACTCTCTCCGAGTTTCAGAAGCGCATTGCCAACGAAACCGTCGCAAACAGCAACGTCGGCTTTGTGGTTGAAGAGGTCGCGGCCCTCCACGTTGCCGATGAAGTTGAGGCCCTCTTCGGCTTCGAGAAGGCCGTAAGCTTCCTTCACCACTTCCGTTCCTTTTCCGGGCTCTTCCCCAACGTTCAGAAGCGCCACGATTGGATCATCCACACCAAAAACACGCTCTGCAAAAACGCGGCCCATCCAGGCAAACTGTACGAGGTGCTCGGGCTTCACATCCACGTTAGCGCCCACATCTACAACGAGACTGGTTCCGGTTGGGGTTGGGAAGTAGCCGGGGAGGCTCGGGCGATGCACGCCGGGCAGGCGTCCGCAAATAATCAACGCCCCGGCCATCACCGCGCCCGTGTTGCCGGCCGAGACGAACGCATCGGCGTGGCCTTGCTTTACAGCGCCGAGGCCAAGGTGGATGGAGGAATTCGTCTTTGTCTTCAGCGCGATCGTAGGGCTCTCGCCCATACCGATCACATCGGGTGCGTCAACGATGTCAAGGCCAATCCCCTCCACATCGTGGTTTGCCACTTCGGCGCGAACCACATCCTCCGGCCCAAAAAAGATGAGGTGCAGCCGGCCGGGAGCTTTGCGCGCGGCGCGGATCGCCCCCTCGACGACAACGCCTGGAGCGTCGTCGCCCCCCATCGCGTCAACGGCTACTCGGATTGTCATAGGTGGAGGTTCCGTGGTGAAGCTGCCCGATCAGGCGCTCGCTGCGCGTCGCGCCATCTCCCGGGCCGGCAGACACCGCAAAGATAGGGTGTGGGTAACGAAAGGCCGAGTCTGGCAGCGAGCCACGAGGCGGCAAACAGGGGCGGATCCAAATCTGACGGCACGTACTACTCTCAGCAGCACACGCTGCCTTTATACGTAATCAGGGCGCTCGACGACGGCGCGGCCTCGGTAATGCCCACACGTGGGGCATGCCCGGTGGAGCAACTTCTCGTTGCCACAATTTCCGCACGTGTGGGTAGTTGGAAGCGTACGCACCTTGTACTGGGCGCGCCGCTTTGCCGTGCGAGATTTTGATTGTCTGCGTTTTGGATGAGCCATAACGGGATGTGTACGGTCGGGATGTGCAGGCTTGGCCAGAGCCCGAACTGGGCAATGAACGAAGGCCTAATCAGAATTGTCGGAGCGGAGACTACGCAGGGCGTCCCATCGGTCGTCGACCGGAGTGCCGTCGAGCATTTCTTGTTCTCCGTATGAAGTAGTGATCTCCGCGTGCTCAGCCTCCGGCGCCACGTGGCGAAGCGGAAGCGACAGCATCAGCGTATTGCGAACCGCTTCCGTGAGGTCGATCTCTGTTTCCGAATCGGGGAGAGGAAGGAGGGAGTCGTCGTCGGAGTTGGGCGGAATCTGATCCGGCGGAACGAAGAGGACCGCATGATCTCCGCGTACAGGCTGCTGGTACGAGACCAGTGTCCGATCGCATTCGAGCGTTGCAACGGCACGAACTTCGAACGAAGCGAGCACCCGCCGTTCCGCAACGTCTAGCCGAAGGTCCAACACTATTGTGCTGAAGACCTCGGGGTCTAGCCCCAAGTCGTCCGCGGATGGACTGAGCGTTCGCGCCTCAACGCCTTCGTCGAGGCCTTCATCGAAAGAAGAAAGATCTACCCGAAGCATGGTTGAGACAGTGCGCCCGACGACGAAGTACGATGTTGCGGAGAGGTCAAGGAACAGCTAAAAAAATCGAACTAAAACTACGCCGAGAATCGCAGCTACAGCAAGGCTTTGGGGGGTCTGCACACGATGTTGGAAATTCATGGCTCGGGCGTCTTGATCCTCTGTTACGTAGGTGTTACCATCAGAGTGTTGTCGAGGTCATTGGCCTTCGACAATAAGGCTTAAGCGACCCTCAGGCGTGCCGGCGCGGGATGTTCACAAGGTGTGGACAAGCCGGCACTTAGCGTTTCGATGAGACGTGGATCGCCTTCCAATCGCCCTACGCGGCGAATCGCCGTTGTGTGATACCCGCCGTAACCTTCTGCTCAGTCCCTTTCAACACAAGAACTTCCCCTTGTTTTCGATGCTGTGGACAACTCGTGGATAGTGGAGCCGTGATGGCGGGGCCGTTTGGGGTCGTCATCATCCCTATTCATCGAACACTTCACACATGAATGTGGACAACGTGGTGAATAATCGGCGGCGGCCGATTGTTGCTTCCGGGCTCGGGGCGGCTTCTCGCCAGACCTCCTTGCACCTTTTTGCCCCTGTCACCAGCCCATGAACCGCCCCCCTGATGCGGTCTGGAACGAGTGTCTCGACATCATCCGAGACAACATCAGCCGCCAGAGTTTCAAAACGTGGTTTGAACCCCTCCGAGCGGTTGCTCTGGATCAGGAGGAGGACGAGTCGAAGTTGACGGTGCAGCTTCCGAGCCGCTTCTACTACGAATGGCTGGAGGAGCACTACCACAGTCTCCTCCGAAAGACCATAACGAAGGTGTTGGGTTCGAGTGGCAGGCTCTTCTACGACATCGTTATTGAAAGAGAGGAGACGGAGGTTGACGGATCACGGATTGTGGGCGGGTCCATGCAACTGCCGGCGCGCGACCCAGACCTTGGGCGGCCCACCATGGATATCTCCCGGCTTTCGGTGACCGGGCTGCCAGGCCATTTCGGCACATTGCCAAACACGCCACCCTACACGCCGCCCTATGCATCACAACCGAACAGCGACACGGTGGAAGGATTCTCCAGTCCCGTACCGCTCCCGCCGCCGCATACAAATCCGCATGCTATACCAGGCGTCCAGAAACCCGTCATCAACCCGAACCTGAACGCTGCCTACACCTTCGAGCGGTTCATTGAAGGCGACTGCAACCGCCTCGCTCGCAGCGCCGCCTGGGCCATCGCCGAGAACCCGGGAGCCACGGCGTTCAACCCCTTCCTTATATACGGAGGCGTGGGCCTCGGGAAAACGCACCTCATCCAGGCCATCGGCAACTACGCATTGGAGAACAACACGGCCGCCACGATCAAGTACGTCTCCAGCGAGCGCTTCACCAGCGATTTCGTCCGGGCGATTAAGAGCAACTCCGCCGGCGACTTCTCGCAGTACTACCGCAGCATCGACCTGCTGATTGTAGACGACGTGCAATTTTTTGGCGGAAAGGAGAAAACGCAGGAGGAGTTCTTCCACGTCTTCAATGCGCTGCAGCAGGCAGGCAAGCAAATCATCCTTTCCGCGGATCGCCCGCCGAAAGACATTGCTGGTATCGAAGAGCGCTTGCTGAGCCGTTTTCAGTGCGGCCTTTCTGCCGATGTGCAGATGCCGGAACTCGAGACGCGCATCGCCATCATCAGGCGTTTGGCTGAAGAAACCGGAACTCAGGTTCACCCCGACGTATTCGACTACGTCGCTACGCACATAAAGAGCAACATCCGCGAACTGGAAGGTGCGCTCATCCGCCTACAAGCGCACGCGGCCCTCCACGGCGGCGAAATCAACCTGGAGATGGCACGCGAGGTGTTGCGCGACCTCATCGTCGAAGCAGGGGTCAGCCTGACGGTTGAGGAGATCCAGCGCATCGCGTGCGACTTCCTCAAGATCCCCGAAGACCTCGTGCGGGCGCGAACCCGTAAACGCGAGGTTGTTCGGGCTCGGCAGGTGGCGATGTACTTTTCGAAGCAACTCACCAACCACTCCCTCAAAACGATTGGGCTGCACTTCGGCGGACGCGACCACTCAACCGTCATCCACGCTGTCCAGAGTGTGGAGGACCAATGCGACACCGACCCTGCCTACCGAGATATGGTGGAAGCCATCAGCAAAAAGCTGGAACTGCATACGCGGTAGGGCGTGTGGGCAATGACCTTGCGCCGCTCATGGTTTTCGTTGCGAGAGATATTGCCTACCCGACCACCTCCCTTCCCTATTATCACCCTTTCCGGTTATGAAGTTTACCGTTTCCAGCGCTGAGTTGCTTAAGGCGCTTACCACCGTGGCCGGCGCTGTGCCGAACAAGAGCACGCTGCCGATCCTGGAGAGCATCCTTTTTGAGCGTGATGACGACGAGGCATCCGGTACACTGATTCTGACGGCAACCGATCTGGAGATCTCGATTATTCAGCGGCTACAGGTTGTGTTCGAGAGCAACGGAACCGATGCCAAGAGCCGCATTGCCGTACCTGCCAAGCGCCTTCTCGATACTCTTCGCGCACTCCCCGATCTACCGATCACGTTTACGTCGGATGCGGAACACAACGTAGAGTTGACCACCGACCAGGGACGTTATAAGATGGTGGGCCACGACGGCAGCGACTTCCCAGCGTTGCCCAGTCTGGAGGAAGCACAGACCATACAGACTACGGCAGCGGCCATCAAGCGCGCTATCGAGAAGAGTTCGTTCGCGGTGAGCAAGGATGCCCATCGCCCCGCCATGATGGGCGTTTTCTTCCAGGTTAATACGACGAAAACACGCGCCGTAGCTACCGACGGGCATCGGCTTGTAAAACTCTCGACGGATGGAATTACGTCGGAGTCGCCGATCGACTTCGTGGCGCCGGGCAAGGCCATCAATCTGGCCGCGCGCGCCATGACCGACGAAGAGGCCTCGTGCTCGCTCCGCGTCGGCAGCGGCTACGTCGAGTTCGACTTCGGCGAAACGCGCGTCCTCGGGCGGATGATTGACGAGCCGTACCCCAACTACGAGGCCGTCATTCCGCTGGAGAACGACCGCACGCTTACCATCAGCCGCGACGCCATGCTGGCCGCCGTGAAGCGCGTTGCGCTCTACTCGTCGAGCATGACGCACCAGGTTCGCCTTAGCCTTCAGCCCGATGAGTTAACCATCTCGGCGGAGGATCTGGAGCGCGCCAGCGAAGCGAGCGAGCGCGTGCTTTGCGAGTATCAGGCCGAGCCGATGGAAATCGGGTTCAACTCAGTCTACCTCACCGAGGTGCTCTCCAACGTGGATTCCGAGGACGTGGTGTTCGAGTTCTCTTCCCCCAACCGCGCCGGCGTGGTTACGCCTGCCACGCAGAAGGAAGGCGAGGATATGCTCATGCTCATCATGCCGGTCATGCTGAATACGTACGCGTAGCGTCTGACGCTTTGCCCGGCCTACGTTTGCTACATCGGGCTATCCCGCGTGCATGGCGGGATAGCCCGAGTGTTTTTATGGCCCCTGGCCTCCTACTCCTGCACTTGCTGTGCGCCAATGAAGTCCAGTAGCCTACGGGCGTCTTCGGCGCCAGGTACCTGGTGGTCTACTACGGCCTGAAGAGCCCGTGCAGCCTCCACATCGCGCCCCTGGTACATCCGAATCTTGCCCAGAATGTAGTGTGCCTGGCCTCTTTGTAATGTGGTTTGCTCTTCGTCGGCCGCGACACGTTCAGCCAACTCGGCTGCGGCATCCAGGCGATCCCCGTCGTAGGAAGAGAACAGACCCAGTGTTGAAGAACGCGCCTCTCGAAGGATCTCCAACGATCGCACCAAGTCATCAGGACGTGATTCGATCGATTGGCCACGGAATCTCAGTTCTTCGAACACCTCTGCAGTATTGTGCAGCCCTGCCAGCCGGGCGCGCTCGGACTGGAGTTGCCAACTCATCACCGAGAGCGCTCCGTAGACAGCCACGAACGCCAAAGAGGCCGCCAATGCGAGCCGCACCGGCCGGAAAAGCCTCATGCCTTGTCTGCGAGCAACCGCCTCACGATCTGCCGCCGGCGTCAACGACGATCCCTGATCGTGCATCGTCAGCCGCTCGAAACGGGCAATAGGGTCTTCGGCCGTTTCCGTGAGGCGATGAAGCGACGAACGAATTGCCTCGACCTGCGCCTGCAATTCCGGACGCTCGCGGACGACTGCCTCCGTTCTGGCGTGGCGCGCAGCAACATCGGCAGGCGGGTTGCCCACCGTTATTGCCGAAAACAGTACGTAATCAATAAGGGCTGAAGCATCAGGGATCGCTTCCTCCCGAGCCGCCTCGAGCATGGTGTGAAGCGCCTGCGATTCAGCAAAGAGCGCCTTCAGTTCGGGGTGCTCGCGGACGTGTTGCTCTACGCTCGCCTTTTCTTCTTCAGGCAGGTCGAAGTAAAGCAGGATTTTTTCTTGGATGTGCTGCATGAGAATTGACGCCGATGAGGTGCAAGGCGCAATACACTACGAGGTTGACGCCCTTGTAGACAGTTTGAAAGCCAAAACGTAACCTCCCCAGTATGTGAATTGTGTTCGTGCGTGGCTATACCCCTTCAGAATCATTGTCAGGCCCCCTTATTAGCTCAATGTGCCGGGAAGAATGTCACGAACAATCTCACGGATCTCCGGATCTTCACGCAAACGGGCCAAGGCCTTCGCTGTATAGGTTCGCACGCTGGATAGGGGCAGGCCTGTAACCTCCGCGATTTGTTTGTAGGTCTTGCCCTCAAGTAATTTCATCCGCCCGACACCGGAGAGCGAGAGAGGCAGCCGGTCAATCGCGCCCTCAACGGTACGCATAATCTCCGCGCGATCCATATCCATCAATACTGGAGCCGTATCGTCTTTGAGCATCTCCTCGTC
>JADFLK010000051.1 GCA_022564455.1 Bacteroidota bacterium | reverse complement strand
TTCTCCCGCCATCACCGACTTCGTGTTCATGGTCAAGAACACGAGCTACATGTTTGTGACCGGGCCGAACGTGGTGAAGACGGTCACGAACGAGGAGGTCACGCAAGAGGAACTCGGCGGCGCCGACACGCACGCCTCCAAATCGGGCGTGGCGCACCTCGCCACGGCCAACGAAGCCGACTGCCTCCTGAAGATCCGCGAGCTCCTCAGCTACCTCCCGTCCAACTGTGAGGATCCCGTACCCATCGTTCCTACCGACGACCCCGCGGATCGTGCCGACGCCGAGCTCGATACCATCGTCCCCGAAAACCCGAACAAGCCGTACGACATCCACGACGTGATCAGGCTGGTGGTGGATGGCGGCGCGTTCTTTAAGATCCATCCGGACTTCGCCGCGAATATCGTGGTGGGGTTTGCCCGACTCGGGGGGAGGAGTGTGGGCATTGTGGCCAATCAGCCCGCCGTGCTCGCGGGCGTGCTCGACATCGACGCGAGTGTGAAAGGTGCACGCTTTGTGCGTTTCTGCGATGCGTTCAACATTCCGCTGATCGTTTTTGAGGACGTGCCGGGCTTCCTTCCGGGCACCGACCAGGAGTGGCGAGGCATTATCCGGCACGGCGCGAAACTGCTCTATGCCTTCTGCGAGGCCACGGTGCCCAAGATGACGGTCATCACCCGGAAGGCATATGGCGGCGCCTACGACGTGATGAACTCGAAGCACATCCGCGGCGATTTGAACCTGGCCTGGCCTACGGCCGAAATCGCCGTGATGGGGCCCAAGGGCGCCGTGGAGATCATCTACAAACGCCAGATTGCCGAGGCCGATGACCCGGAAGCCGCCAAGCAGGGCTTCATCGAGCAGTACCGCGAGCGCTTCGCCAACCCGTACATCGCGGCCGAACTCGGCTACATCGATAACGTGATTAAGCCCTCCGAGACGCGCCGGGTTTTGATTCGCGGGCTCGAGATGCTCCAGAACAAAGTGGCAACAAACCCTCGAAAAAAGCACGGGAACATACCACTTTAACCCATAAAAATCAGCTGTTAGGGTGATCAGGTTCGACGCAGGGAAGATTCTGTGGGGGGTTCCAGTGCGCTTCACAAAAACTTTGTTTTGCGTTTGGACACGCTGGCCTCAAGTAATAGTTTAGGCCCCGTTCTTTATCCCCACCTAATCCCCCGCTTACACGATGCCACGCGCCCTGACCTCGGCGCTGGCCTTTTTGTTCGTCGTCGCCCCAGCCCTGGCCCAGTCCGCCTCGACAGACGCCGCGCTCGAGAGCCGCCCAGCGGAAACACTCCCTTCGCAGGCAAATGCTCCCGCCCTCGATGCCGTCGCGACCGACTCGCCGACAAGCGAACAACTGGCCCGCCGTATTGCCCACCTTTATGCCCGCCAGGCTGAGCTTCTTGAAGCAGAAGCCTCCGGAGACATCTCACAATACGAGGCCATTCTGGACGATCTCGTCCGAGACGTCCAGTTGTTGTCGGAACAGCCCGATGTGATCCAGAACCCTCGTTTCCGGGAGGTGTACAGTTCTATTCTGACGGAGCACGAGCAGTTCTATGACGAATCGGTTCTCGATCGAGGCGAGATTTTTCCGTTCCTCGAACGTGCGTTCGCAGAAATGCACGCCGTTGATGGGCCGTTGATCGAAGACGTGGATCTTCCGGATGTCCCGGCCGGCAACTTTGCGGCTGTCATTCCGATGGATCTCAATCGCCTGGTGGAGCGCAGCGTGAACTACCTGAAGCGCTCTCCGAGCCATGTCTCGCGCCTCCAAACCCGCGCCGACACGTACTTCCCGATGGTGGAGCAGATTCTCGCGGAGGAGGGCGTGCCCGATGAGTTGAAGTACCTCGCGATGGTAGAAAGCGCACTGAATCCGAGGGCGCGCAGCCACGCCGGCGCCGCAGGCATGTGGCAGTTCATCCCGGCCACGGGCCGCGCTTATGGCCTGCGCGTTACGCGCGAGGTAGACGACCGCCTGAACCCGGAAAAGGCCACGCGTGCTGCGGCCCGGCACCTTCGCGACCTCTACGAACGTTTCGGTGATTGGCACCTCGCCCTGGCGGGTTACAATTGCAACCCGGCCGTCATCGCCCGCGCCGTTCGCCGCGCACAGGACCGTACCGGCCGCCGCGCGACGTTCTGGGACATCTACAATAACATTCCGCGCGAGACCCGGAACTACGTGCCGATGTTCATTGCTACGTCGCTCGTGGTGTCGAACCCAACGGCCTATGGCCTGCCCGTCGGCGAGCAAGGGTCGCGGTACGTTTTCGACCAGATTCCAGTAGAAGGCGGCACCTCTTTGAGTGCCATTGCCCGTGTGCTCGATATCGACGCCGAGGCGATCCGGGCACTGAATCCCTCCATCCGCCGCAGCCGCGTACCTACCCAGCGCGACCCCTGGATGCTACGGATTCCATCGGGTTACCAGAACATGCATGCCGACGACCTGGCCCGGTTCGCCCCGGCCACGGCCCGCAACAGCACGCGCTATGCGGCACGGACGGTTCGTTACGGTTCGCGCGCCATCCGCCCGCTTGCGGCTAGTGAGCCAGGTGCTGCTGCGGCGCTTCGCAACCCGACGACCACGGTGGCGGTGGCCACCACACCCACCCGAACCGGCCGTGCACGTACGCCGGCGCCTCAGTCTGCTACGACAATTGCACCTCCGCCTATACGCACGGTAGCCGATGCTGCGCGCACGAACACGCACGGTCGAACAGCGTCGTCGTCTAGAACTTCATCGTCTTCGTCCGAGACCACCCCGCGTAACCGCAACCACCGCGTGCAACGCGGCGAGACACTGAGTGGTATTGCCCGTAGGTATGGGGTTACAGTCAACCAGTTGGTCAACGAGAACAATCTGCGGAGCACCACGATCCGTATCGGGCAGCGTCTGCGCATCAACGCGAGCGCGTCCCGCGCGCGCACTTCCATAACCTCCACCCGCGGCCCCCGTACCGTGCGCCATCGTGTGCGCCGTGGCGAAAACCTGACGGTCATTGCGCGTCGCTATGGTGTGACGGTCCGCCAGATCATGAACTGGAACAGCCTCCGCAGCACCACCATTCGGCCCGGACAACGGCTACGGATTCAGACGAGAAGGAACGTGGGTTGAACTGCCTGAACTACACAAAAAAGGGGCATGGTGTATCGCCGTGCCCTTTTTCGTTTAGCAACCCGCTTGGAGGCTGTCTGACTAAGGGGATTGTAGCGAGGCGAGTGAGGAATCGAGCACATTTTTTCGATCTTTTGAGGCGCATAGTGGGGCTACGTAACGAAAAAGATCGGAGAAATGGGCCGATTTATCGCCGCAGTAGATCCGTCCTTAGTCAGACAGGCTCCTAGCGCCTGCACAATAGGGCACCGCACCGGCTACGTCAAGGCACTCTTCCTACCGAACCGAGGCTTTTATGGTGGCGTTACAAACCTATCACGCTGCAATTCACAGCGCGGATCACTTCACCCCTCCCCCAGCATCCCCTTCAACTGCTGGATGCTGCCCACGGGCGAGGGGTCTACGCGCTGCCGCATGGCGAGCCAGAAACTCGTCCAGTCGCCGAGCTGGATGAGGGAGCACATGCGGGCAAGGCGGCTCTCGCCTTCGGTTTCCACTTCGTACCACGCCCCCACGTAGGGCTGTACGATTTCGCGCGTGATATCCATGCGCCGCTGAACCTGCGGATGGTCGTCGCGGTCGCGGAGGACCACCACGGCCATGCGCCCTGCGATTTCGCGGGGCGCGGCCTCGAAGCTCATAATCTCGTTGTGGTCCAGTTCGGGAAAGAGATGGCCGACAGCCGGCGTCTTCGCGTTTTCGTGAATCTGAGTCCGCCATCGAAGGTTTACGACCTCCAGCAATCCGACGCCACTGTAAATGACCGGAAGCATTTCGTGCAACGCCTCCGCCATGTCAAACGAGGGATTCGGCCCCATGTGCGCGTAGCGAGCTGTACGCACCCGCACGGCTTTCAAGGCCTCCGCCATGTCTTCAGCCGGAACCGACGTCATCCCAAACGCGCGGGCCATGCGCAGCACCACACCGAACGAATAGCCCACCGCCGCACGGGGTTGCAGCCCTCCCGGAATCTCAATCCACTTGAGTCCGGCCTTTTCGGCTCGGGCTCTGGCCTCTCCTCCCGAGGTCACGACGACCACGGTGGCTCCACGCTCCAACGCCTGGGCAAAAGCCGAGAGCGTTTCCTCGGTGCCGCCGGAGTACGAGGAAACAATGACCAGCGTCTTCTCGCCTATCCATCCGGGGAGATCGTAGTTGCGAACCGACTGAAACGGGATGGGGCACTCGGGTTCGATGAGCGTCCGCACGAGGTCGCCGCCGATGGCCGAGCCGCCCATTCCACACACCACCACGCCGTCGAACTGATCGGCGGCATAGCCGAAGGCATCCGCAGCCTCGCCCCGTTCCCACCCTTCCTGAAGGTGGTCGGGAAAGGCCTTGATCGCCGCGTACATGTGGCCAGGATCGAGATGCTCGAGGGTTTCGGAGAGAGTCATGCGGAGAACAGTTGTCGTGGATCAGGAATCGGCATTGAAGCCAAGAAGGGCGGCCAGATCCGCGTTGTGCACTTGCATCCAGCGGCTCAGCAACTGGATAACGCCGTGGGCATCGGGTTGGGCCAAAGCGGCCTCGGCGAGCGATTGGGCCTCCTCATAAGTCATCGCCCGGAGCACACGTTTGACGAGGGTGAGGTACGCCGGCGAGGCGCTCAGGGCATCCAAACCCAGCCCCACAAGCAGTGGCGTGACGCGCGGGTCGGCGGCCATCTCGCCGCACAGGCTCACTGGAATGCCCGCTTTCTTGCCCGCGTCCACCGCTCGCTTGATGAGCGATAACACGGCCGGGTGAAGTTCGCTGAAGCGCTCAGCCACCAGGTCGTTTCCGCGGTCCACCGCCAGCGTGTACTGCGTAAGGTCGTTCGTGCCGATGGAGAAAAAGTCAGCTTCGGCGGCAAAGCGTTCGGCCTGGAGCGCCACGGCCGGAACTTCCACCATAATCCCCAAGGGGATGGATGGGGCATATGGAATGCCTTCCTCGTCGAGTTCTGCCTTCACCTCCTCAATCGTTGCCTTGATGGCATGCACCTCGCTGATGGTGGAGATCATGGGCAGGAGGATCCGGGACGGGCCTTCTACGCTTGCACGGAGGATCGCGCGCAATTGCGGGCGCAGGAGATGCGGCTTGTCCAGCAGGATGCGGACGCCGCGCCAGCCGAGAAACGGGTTGGCCTCGCGGTGCGCCATCGGGAGAAGCTTGTCGCCGCCGAGGTCGATGAGCCGGAAGGTGACGGCATGGGGTGCGGCGGCGCGGACAACATCGCGGTAGACATCGTATTGCTGCGCCTCGTCCAATGCCTGGCCCTGCGTGAGGAACAACATCTCAGTCCTGAAAAGCCCCACGCCTTCGGCGCCGTATTCGTGGAGCAGCGGCAGTTCCTCGCGGAACTCCAGGTTGGCCTGCAACTGCACGTGGCGGCCGTCGAGCGTCTCCGCCGGTTCAGCCGCGATGGCTTCGCTTTCGGCCGATAGCGCGGCGTAGCGCGCTTGCTTCTCGCGGTACCGGGCCAAGGTTTCTTCGTCCGGGTTGAGAATAACGACGCCCGAGAATCCGTCCAGGATGAGCATATCGCCTGCCCCCACAATCTCCGAAAGGCCGTGCAGCGAAACCGAGGCCGGTACACCCAGTGCCCGCGCCATGATGGAGACGTGGGAGGTTGGCCCGCCGAAATCGAGCACACAGCCCAATACGCCGCGGCGGCTGAAAAGGAGCACATCGGCGGCCGTCAGGTTCTCGGCGACCACGATGTGTTCCCGGTCGATCTTCGAGAGCGCTTTTCCTTGCCGCAGATTGCGAAGCACGCGGTTCTGGACATCCACGATGTCGGCAGCCCGCTCACGGAGGGAAGCGCTACCGGCGGCCTCCATCCGCTGGCGGTGCTTGTCCAGTACGGTCTGCACCGCGTAGCCCGCCTCGTGCCGCTGTGTGTGGATGAGATCGACCGCAACATCAATAAACGAAGGGTCGCGGAGCATGAGGAGCTGCGCATCGAAGATGACGCCTGAACTGACGCCGAGCTTCTCGTGCGCAACCGTAACGATCTTCCGCAACTCTCGCTCCGAACGGATGATAGCCTCTTCAAAGCGTTGTAGCTCGGCGTCTACCTCGTTCTCTTCCAGCCGTTCGGCCTCGGCCTCGTAGGTCTCCCCGGCATACCGGTACACCGGGCCGATGGCGATGCCCGGCGCCACGCCGATGCCGTCGAACGATATCATCTCGTTCGTGTCCTCGGCCGGGGCGCCCGGCCGTTCTCTGCGCGGCTCATTAGGGAAAAGAGGTACAGGCATCGGAATCAGACGGGTTCTCCAAATCCACGCTCGAACACGGCAGCCAGGGCGTCAGCAGCCTCTTTCTCATCCGGTCCGTCGAGAAGCAACTCCAGCGTAGCGCCCTGCTCGGCCGCGAGCGTCATCACGCCTATGATGCTCTTGCCGTTGATCTCGTAGCCGTCCTTGCGGATGAAGAACTCCGATTTGAAACGGGAGCCTTCGCGGACGATCATCGACGCCGGGCGCGTGTGGATGCCTGCACGATTGCGGACGGTTACCTCGCGGACGAGCATAGGCGGACGTGCATAGACGGATGAGAGCAGCGGAACGGAAGCTCGAAAATACGCCTCCCTCCGCTCGGGAACCGTACCGACAAACTCCTACCGGCCACGTTGCATGAGCCCTTCCACCACGCCCCGAAGGGCAGATGCGGCGCGTCCGGGAGGCAGCGCATCCAGGCCGGCTAGCCCAGCTCGGTAGTGTTTCTCAACAGCCCCACGGGCATCATCCAATACTCCGAGGGTCTCCAAAAGGCCGTGGGCCTCCTGCACGGCGTCGGGCTCCAACCCGTTTTCTTCGACGATGCGAAGGAACCACGCACGTTCCTCCCCTTCTGTACATTCCAGTGCGCGAAGTAGCAGAAACGTCCTTTTGCCCTCCATCAAGTCCCCGCCGATTTTTTTGCCCCACTTTGCGTCGTTGGCGGTGAGATCGAGGAGATCGTCCTGGATCTGAAAGGCCCGTCCGAGATCGCGCCCGGCGTTGCAGAGATTGATACGGGCCTCGCCATCCGCCCCACCGATCAGCGCGCCGATTTCGAGGGCGGCTTCGAGCAAGGCCGCCGTCTTCCGTTCGATCATGTCGAGGTAAGCCGCCACACTGACCTCCGTCCGCTGTTCAAAGGCCATATCAAGCGCCTGGCCTTCACACAGCCTCACGACCATCCGGTGGAAGATGCGGATGACCTCGGCGGTACGGCCGGTTTCGACCTGCGCAAGCAAATCGTACGCGAGGCCCATCATGAGGTCGCCGCTGAGGATGGCGGCCGGCTCGTCCCAGCGAACGTGGACCGTCGGGCGGCCCCGGCGTTCGTCGGCGTGGTCCATAATGTCGTCGTGGACGAGCGTGAAATTGTGGAAGACCTCGACTGCCATCGCGGCAGGCATCGCTCGCTTGCGGGCTTCTTCGCCGCCGAAGGCCTCGGCAGCCAGAAGCACCAGCAGGGGGCGTATCCGTTTGCCTCCACCTGCCAGTACGTAGCGGACGGGCTCGTACAACTCCGCCGGTTCGTCAGGGAACGGGAGCGTTTGCAGCTCCGCCTCGACACGCTCCGTGAGCGACCGCACGTAGGCCGCTGTCTCTTCTTGCGTTTCGGTTTCCTGAAGTGAGGGGCGCGCCACGACGGTTCTATCTCGTTCTTTCTAGGCCGTCGTTTCTATCGTGGCCAGCGCTTCTTCCACCCGCTCGGACACTTCGTCCAACCCGCCCACACCGTCAACTTTTACATAACGAGCCCCTGTCTCGAAAAAGTCCTCGAGTGGCTCCGTCTTCGTGTGGTACTCCACCAGTCGTTTGCGGATGGCCGCCGGCTGGTCGTCGGCGCGATGCTGGAGCCGTGTTTCGGGGAGGCCGGCGGGTGGCGGATTGAAATCCAAGTGATAAATCTCGCCCGTTTCCCTGTCGGTTCGGCGGCGCGAGAGACGCTGCACGATGTGCTCTTCCGGAACGCGGAGGCTCACAACGGCGTCCAGCGGCGCGTTGTTTTCTTCGAGGAGGTCCAGCAGGAACTGAGCCTGATCCACCGTGCGCGGGTAGCCATCCAGAATGAACCCGGCGTGATCAATCTCGGAGAGAGCCTCCGCCACGATGCGGTTCACCACGTCATCGGGGACAAGCTCGCCGACGGTCATGTAGCCCTTTGCTTCGTTGCCCACCGGGGTTTCGTTGCGAACGGCTGTGCGGAGCATGTCGCCCGTCGAGAGATGCAGGAGGTTACGATGCTCAGCGAGTAGTTTGGCTTGCGTGCCTTTCCCAGCACCCGGGGGGCCAAAAAGAATGAGACGCATGGGTGAGCTAATGAGGCTTTGCGAGAGGCTCGGAAGATAGTCCTCCACGTGGCCCCGCCCGGCGAACGAGCCGCGATGAATGCTGAATTATGAATGCGGAACGATGAATAAGGAGCCGCACTGCAAACCGCCCCCTTGTCAAGGGGGCTCGCCGCCGCAGGCGGGGTGGGGGTTTGCTATGGCATAGCGAGGCGCTGCAAGCAGGCAACGGATCGGGAGTTCTTGCTATGCCGTGACTAACCCTCCGACCTCGCTCTGCTCGGCCACCTCCCTTGCAAAGGGAGGGGTTTTCTCATGCAGCGGCTCACCGCCAGGCATATCTCCACCGGCTCGCCTCGCAATACAAAAAACGGCGAGGGAGTACGCCTCCCCCGCCGCAAGCGTCATCGAAATGACGTGTACTTTTAGTTCTGCTGGGCGTTGATGCGCTCGAAGGCGGCCTGGGCGTCTTCTTTGCCTTGCACCTTCTCGACGACCACGTCGCCGATCTTGATCTCGTACCAGCCGCCACCGACGGCTTCCAGTACGAGTTCGCCGGTGGCCTCAGCGGTTTCGCCCTTGAGCTTTTTGATCTGCTTCGTAAGCCGCTCGACGCTCGCGGCCAGCTCGCTGATCTCCTCACGCGTTGGCACGCCGATGCGCTTCATCACGGCGGCCACGGCATCCTGCACACGGTCCTCAAACTTGCCGGAAGCTTCCTCGGCCATGTACTTCGCGTCCTTCACGCGGCCCTTCACAGCGTCGGCCACCTTCTCGGAGTTGGTGTCGAGCTGCTCGCGGATCTTCTTCACCTGGTCGGCGCCGAAGCCCTTGAACTCAACCTGCTCGCCCTTTTTGACGAGTTTGTTGAAGAAGCCAGAGCCTTCTTCACCCGCGATCACGAGCGCGCCGAGGCCGGCGTTGAAGATCTTCTGAGCAGAGTCCGTGACGTCCTTTGTGGCGCCCTTGAAGCCCTTCTGGGCCGACTCGGTGGTGGTTTTGACGAGCGAGATGGCTTCGTCAGCGGTCTTCTTGATCTCCTCTCGGAGTTGTTGAGTCTTGGTCATGGTGTGTTTGGGTTTGGGGGGATTGGGAGCACCAGGAAGGCGCGCGATTGTTGCTGTAAAAGGGTTCAGTCGTCGGCGGCGGTGGATGGCTCTTCAGTCGCGCCCATCTCTGCGAGTGTCGCTTCGAGG
>JADFLK010000413.1 GCA_022564455.1 Bacteroidota bacterium | reverse complement strand
GGGGAGTGTGCTTATTGGTTTGCTTCGTCCGCTGGACGAACCCGAGACCATTGAGCGGCTAGCCTCGAGCGGAGCTACCGTTATCGCGATGGAGATGGTGCCGCGCATCACGCGGGCCCAAAAGATGGACGCGCTCTCGGCCATGAGTACGGTGGCGGGGTATAAAGCCGTCCTGATGGCCGCCGATGTGCTTCCGAAGTTCTTCCCGCTCCTTACGACTGCCGCAGGGACCGTTCGGCCCGCGAAGGTGCTCATCCTTGGGGCGGGCGTGGCAGGCTTGCAGGCGCTGGCCACGGCGCGTCGGCTGGGAGCGATTACTTCTGCGTACGACGTCCGGCCTGCGGCACGGGAGCAAGTAGAGAGCGTCGGCGCGGCGTTCGTCGAACTCGAACTGGACACGGCCGACAGCGAGGACAAGGGCGGCTACGCGAAGGCGCTCGAAGAAGACAAGCAGAAGCGCCAGATCGAACTCCTCGCCGAGCACATCGCCGAGCAAGACGTGGTGATCACGACGGCGCTCATACCAGGACGGCCTGCGCCGCTTCTCATCACGCAGGAAGGGGTGGAAGGCATGAAACCCGGTTCCGTCATCGTGGATCTGGCCGCGCCGAACGGCGGCAACTGCGCACTCACGGAGTCGGGTTCCGACGTGATTCACAACGGCGTATCCATACTCGGCCCGCTCAACCTGCCTTCCGGGATGCCCTTCCACGCCAGCCAGATGTACGCGCGTACGGTTACGGCGCTCATCATCGAATACCTCGGCGAGGATGGCTTCGCACTCGACTTCGACGACGAGATCGTGCAAGGCGCCGTCGTCGCGCACGGCGGCGAAGTCACCAACGAACGAGTGAAAGGCAAGCTCGCGGAGGCGGTATGATCATGGGCAGAATATCTAGAGCCTTCGCTCTTCTTCTCCTCACAGCGAGCGGGTGCTCGGGACTCGATAGCACTGCTCAGATCTATGACGCAAGTGAGGTGGATACACCACCCGAACTTATCGGTGGTATCGAAGGCATTATCTCTGCTATGGAAGGATCCTGCCTGGGGTATCGATCAGAAATTGAAGGGATGGTGATTGTTGAGGTCGTGGTTGACGTAACTGGGAGCCTATATAGAGATGACGAAGGGTTCCAACACCTATTCATCGTTAGCGGAATAGGCGCCGGCTGGGATGAGGAGGTCCTCTCCACGTTCAGAGAGCATGCCGCTTTTACAACGGGCCGTTTGGATGGTACGCCAGTACAGGTTCGTCTCACGATTGATGTGCCTATCCGCCTCGAGGATTTCGAGGATCCCTGTCCGGCCTGAACTCTCCCCTTTCCCCTTTTCCCTTTTCCCTTTCTAAAATGGACATTTCCCTCATCGTCGTTTTCGTCCTTGCATCGTTTGTCGGGTTTGAGGTCGTCGCGAAAGTCCCGGCGACGCTGCACACACCGCTGATGTCCGGCTCGAATGCAATTAGCGGCATCACGATTGTCGGTTCGCTGGTGGTAGTAGGCTCGGTCGGTTCGCCGTGGGCGAAGTGGATCGGCTTCGCGGCCCTCGTCCTCGCCACCATCAATGTGGTCGGCGGCTTTTTGGTGACGGACAGGATGCTGGAGATGTTCAAGAAGAAGGAGCGCCCCGTGGCGCAGACCAATGGACAAGCCGGTTAAAAGACGTGTTTTGTAATGTGTATTGCGTAAGGACTTCGGTCTCACACTACGCAATTCGTCATACGCTCTAAGCTCATGATCGACACCCTCATCACCGTTGCGTACCTGGTCGCAGCCTCGCTGTTCATTTTCGGGTTGAAGCGGTTGTCGTCGCCGCGGACGGCGCGCGGAGGCAACCGCATGGCGTCGATCGGGATGCTACTTGCCATCGTGGCCGCGCTTTTTGAAAAGCAGATCCTCAACCCCGCCGAACTCATCGCCGGGTTGGCGCTTGGCGGCGCCGTCGGCCTGCTGCTGGCGCGCAGGACAAAGATGACTTCCATGCCTGAACTGGTCGCCGCGTTCAATGGGTTTGGCGGCGCAGCGTCGGCGCTGGTCGCGGCAGCAGAGGTAATGCGCTATGCAGGGGGCGAGGCGGATGTGGTATTCACGCCAATACTGGCCCTCACCATTTCGCTGTCCGTGCTCATTGGCGCTGTCACCTTCTCCGGATCGTTCGTGGCGTTCGCCAAGCTGAACGGCCGCTTGAAGAGCATGGGCTTCCCCGGCCTCCGCATCATTTCGATTCTGGTTGGCCTTGGGGTCGTCGGCGCTGCTGCGTTGATGGTCGAGCAGGCGCCGTCGTTCCCATTGGAGGCCAATATGGTGACGACCGCGCTGTTCGCGTTGGCCGCATTGGCCCTCTTCCTTGGCATCTTCCTCGTGCTCCCCATCGGCGGGGCAGACATGCCGGTAGTCGTGGCGCTATTGAACTCGTACTCCGGGCTTGCAGCAGCGGCTACGGGGTTTGTCCTCCAGAAC
>JADFLK010000412.1 GCA_022564455.1 Bacteroidota bacterium | reverse complement strand
GAGACTCGGATCGCTCTCAAGGCGCACCACACTGTTCTCTCGGCCCATCACTCTACGCGCGCTCTCCGTCCGGTGGGGCGCAAGGAAGTAGGTTTCCGTGCCTGCAGCGGTACGTGAAGGCGCCGCGTTGGCGTGGATGGAAACGAACAGCTTGCCGCACGACGCATTGGCGATCCGCCCCCGTTCATGCAACTCGACGAAGCGGTCATCCGCTCTCGTGTAGACCACACGGATGCCGAGGCGGTCCTGAACGTAGGCGCCCAGCCTACGGGCGATACCGAGGTTTACGTCTTTCTCGCGTACGCCGTTGTACGTTGCTCCGCCGTCATGGCCGCCGTGGCCCGCGTCAATCACCATGCAGTCCAGCCGCCAGTTGCTCAGGGCGGCTGCGTCCACCTGACCGCCTCCGTTGCCGGAACTCCCGCCTATTGTGGTCATGGTGGCCGGCGGGGCGGAACGGGTGGAAAGCGACAGCAGAAGATCGTTGGAGGCACGATCCGGGTAAGCCTGTGCCTGTACGTGAACTCCGGGGCGCAGGGTAAACGCGAATACCACACGGTCGTCGGAAGGAAGCACACGGTAGCTCGCAATGGGGCCCTGAGCCGGGTCTCGGCGGAGATCGGCGGCGAGGCCGGCCTGAAAAATCGTGAGGTGTAGCTCAGTCGCAGAGGGCTGCTCTACGCTGTACGCGGCGACACGGCCGTTCATGTGCAGCCGAACTACATAGCCTTCTCCGTCGGACCTCGACGTGAAGGAGACGCGTTCGATGTCTGCATCTGCCCGGGCCGAGGTACCTGCGCCCAACACAGTGCATAGAATCAAGACGACGAGCACGCTGCGGACGCTGGCAACAAAAGGGCGGCGGACAGTCATCATAGCCAGTGAGGGAATCTCTGCAATCTCGAGGGAGCCGCAGGGCGAGTTTATTAGCGAATCGGGGAGTCCGCGCTCAGCTGTTCATGTACAGGCACGGGATGCACCTCCCTGAAAAACCTGTGCCGCTGTATGGATATCGCCCTTTTTGGCGGTCTAGCTCGCGAGGCGTATTCATCGAATCGGTTTGGAATGTACCGTTTTCAGCGATTCCGGCTGAATACAGCGAGGCGGCCGGCAAGATACATACCTTGAGCACCATGCGATGCGTGGGGGGTTTCGTACGGTTTGTATTACGAAGAACCCACCTGAAGCAGCGTGTTGAAAAACTCATCTTACCTGCGGCGGCGCCTCTCAGCCGATCTCTGCGTTACGAGATGTTCGACGAATCACCGATTCGCCTGCGATTTCGCGCCTCGATCTCGGCCAAGATTCGCGCGCCTCGCTTACGGCGTAGTAATTCGACAGCCTCCTAAAGCACGACTAAAGCACGAATCCCGGCAAGAAGACCTGCCGGGATGCCGAATAATGGATGCGCAGGAGCCTGCCACTACCATCCGTGCCCGCGCTCGCCGAGAAGCTCGCGCTTACGCTCTTCGATGATGTTACTGCGGTCTCGGTTGCGCTCGTTGAGGGACTCGCGAAGTTCCTGAGCTTCCTGACGAAGCTCTTCGGCTTGTTCCTCCATGCGGTCGGCCCTTTCGGCGCGTGCTCGACCGCGAAGATCGAAGAGCGATTCCAGGACATCGTCAAGTTCGCTCTCCAACTCGGCACGCTCTCCGCCCTCGTCGTGCCTTATGCGTGCCGCAAGCTCCATAGAGTGGCGCTCCAATTCCATCATCTCACGGCGCGTCTCAGACGAAGCGCCCATCACCCCTTCGAGATGCATAAAGTTCGGCCCAAACGCGAACGCGTTCGATCCTCCGTCGCCAAACATCCGGAGGCGCATTCCGAGCCCTTCCGGCATCTCGAAGTCGAAATCTTGCTCGAAATGCGGCATATTGAAGTCAGGCATCGCGAACGAGAATGCATGATCCATCATCCCATCCAGTTCGATGATTTCCTCATTGCCGTCCGGTGTGCGAATGATGATGACCCGGTGGCCGTCGATCGTAGTATCGGTTACGGCAGCATCGTCGTTGCTACGCCACTGCATGTAGTCGCCGTCCATCGTGAAGCGGCGCTCGTTGCCGTCCTCATCGCGAAAGATGATCTCGCCGCGGCGCTCAATGCGCGGCGCGGCGCGCTCGTGCCAAAGATCGAGCAAGTCACGAGCCGGGGCGTGGCGACGGATGACGCGGCGTTCGACGCGGGGGCGATCGCCGTCGGTGTCTTCTTCGATGATGACGATGCGGCGTCCGTCCTCGGTTTCAATGACGGTCTCTTCGTCGTCGCGGTCGTCCTCCTGGGCGGAAGCCAGTTGAGGCGTCACGAGGCCGATCATCAGAAAACCAGCCAGAAACAAGCGCAAGGGATGATACATGGGAGTAGGGTGTTGGGAGTGAAACGGCGGACGGTCGGTGGGACCGGCTTCTCCAGTGATGGTTACTATCAGTGGTTGCGATCAGGGGCCGCGCTTGCCGGTCAAACCGGCCAGG
>JADFLK010000411.1 GCA_022564455.1 Bacteroidota bacterium | reverse complement strand
CGTCACAGTTCCCTTGGCCGACGTACGCCCGACACCGTATTCTACACCCACAAGCCGCTGACCCGAGCAGCATGACCAACCCGCGAGATTACACCTAAGACCCTGTCCAGTTTAATAGGACCACCGCTGTCCTCAAAATCCGAAGTGTGTACTTGACTCCATTGGCCACTCACTTGATCGAACACTTGAACAGTACTGGGAAATGAGTGATGTGCAGGAGAAGCGACCATCGCACGTGTTCCGTCGAAGTTGAGGGCCACATCCCATCCATCGTCGTCGCCAACGTGTGTTCCTGGAGGGTTGTCTAGGTGAGATACAAACGCCCAACCTTCGCCGGTTCTTTCAAAGAGGTAGCCACCTGTAAAGAATTCCCCACCTTCTTTTGATCGTGGCGCAAGCAGAAGTTGAGGCGCGCCAAGGAGCGCTGACTGGCCGTCTCCTGAAAGGGCACCTGAGTACCCCAAATAAACTTGGGGAGAAGTTTTCTCGGGGGCATTCAATACTCCGTCCAGGATCCACGTCGATCCTTCTCGGGCAAAAATATGCCCGACAGGTACCGCGGTGTCAAAAGACCATATGGATATCAGGGCGTACTGCCCGTCCGCGGATAGAGAGACATCGTCAGCAGCCATGTCGAATGTATGCTGAAGGCCCCAAGTAGCTCCGGTGCGTTGAAAGACATGAACGACAATCTGAGCCTGATCTTCCCTGTATGCGGTTGCAAGCACATACACACCGTCTGTTGAAAGTGCAGTTTCACCACCGAGGTAGAGATCTCCCTCAGGTACTATCTCTCTAAGCTCTGCTTCAAGCGTCCAGTCGTCCGATTCTCTGGAATAAATGAGGACGTCGTGCAGGCCGTCGTCTGAAGGCGATCTCACTGTGATCAACGCACGATTGCCGGCGGCAGAAATATGAGTTTGTAGTCCAAAACGGCGCGCGTCTGCGGCTCCAGGATGCATGAATTTCCATGTTTGGTTCCACATCGTACCGCTACGTTCAAAGATGTACGCAGCTCCAGCATCTTCGCCGGCCTCGTCGTCGCCGCTTGCACCAACAATCAGAACAGTTCCATCCGCGTTGAGCCCAACGCTCGTCCCGAAGTAATCACTGGAGTCGGCATCCAGCGAGGTTAGCGTCGCAATCTGCGCATTCGTGCAATTCGCAACGAACGCCCATACAAGGATTGTAGCCAGGTAACGCATGATCGTTCTCGGTTTGGGGCGTAGATAATTAAAGGAATGAAGGCGAAGTAGTCAAGGGCGTAACGGATTGTTCTGCCATGTTTGAACCCTGTTGGTTGGTGAAGGCGTTCTATCTTGCTCGAAAACGATTCGATAGCATCCCGCATGGCCTACACGCCCACCCATCCCATCCGCTTCGTCACCGCCGCCAGCCTGTTCGATGGGCACGACGCCGCCATTAACATTATGCGGCGCATTCTGCAGGCGCTGGGCGCGGAGGTGATTCACCTCGGCCACGACCGCTCGGTGCTGGATGTGGTGAACACGGCGATTCAGGAGGACGTGCAGGGCATTGCCATCTCTTCGTATCAGGGCGGGCACGTCGAGTACTTCAAGTACATGGTGGATCTATTGCGCGAGCGCGGCGCGGGGCACATCCGCGTGTTCGGCGGCGGCGGCGGCGTGATCGTCCCCGACGAGATCGCCGAGCTGGAGGCGTACGGCGTTGCCAAGATTTTCTCGCCGGAGGACGGCATGCGGCTCGGCCTCGAAGGCATGATCGAGCAGATGATCCGAGAGTGCGACTTTGATCCACTTGTCGCGGCGGGCGCGACGACCGCAGACGGCGGACGACAGACGGCTGATGCGGATGGTATTGTTTCTGGTGAGGAACAGGTTGCGGTCGGCCGTCGGCAGTCAGTGGTCGCGCTGAACCCCCAGGCGGTTGCACGAGCGCTCACCTCTGTTGAGCAACGCCTGGCTGAAGGCCCGGTTGGTGGAGATGGTGCTGGAACACTTCCTGAAACAAGCGCGCCGGTCGTTGGCATCACGGGGACCGGCGGCGCGGGCAAGTCCACGTTGACGGACGAGTTGGTCCGTCGCTTCCTCAACGACTTCGACGACATCCACCTCGCCATTTTGTCCGTTGATCCGACGCGCCGAAAGACAGGCGGAGCGCTGCTCGGCTACCGCATCCGTATGAACAGCCTCTACGGCGAGCACACCGATCGCGTCTACATGCGATCGTTCGCTACTCGGCAGGCGCATCTCGCCACCACACAGGCCCTCCACGAAGCCGTCGAGGTGTGCAAGGCTGCCGGGTTCGATCTTGTACTCGTCGAAACTGCGGGTATTGGGCAATCCGATACCGAGATCGAGGAACTGGTTGATGTATCTCTTTATGTGATGACGTACGACTTTGGCGCGCCGACGCAGCTTGAGAAAATCGGGATGCTGGATGCGGCCGACCTCGTGGCCCTCAACAAATTCGAGCGCCGTGGCCCTGCCGA
>JADFLK010000410.1 GCA_022564455.1 Bacteroidota bacterium | reverse complement strand
ACTGGTCGGGGCAAACGGTTATGAGCTCCTCGGTCACAAGGACGTGCGGACCACGATGATCTACACACACGTACTGAACACGAACAGGCTTGGAGTTACAAGCCCGCTAGATAGGCTGCCCACGTAGCGGAAACGTGTGACCTGCTAAACCCCTAGCACGGCCCTATATTCGTACGTCGTTTTCAATTCGCCCACCACCCACATGAACTTTCTGGAACGGATCATAGACACGCTCGAGTATTACGTCTGGAGCTGGCCCGAGATCGGCGGCGAGCTGTCGCTCATCGTTGTCGCTCTGCTTGGCGTGGGCGTCTTCCTCACCTTCCGGCTCGGATTCATCCAGTTCAGGCGGCTCGGCCACGGAATCGGAGTCACCTCCGGCAAGTACGACGACCCCAACGAGCCCGGCGATGTTTCGCACTTTCAGGCACTGACTACGGCTCTGTCGGCTACAGTTGGTATCGGCAACATTGCGGGCGTGGCTATTGCCATTCACTGGGGAGGGCCCGGTGCGCTGTTCTGGATGTGGGTGACGGCGCTGCTCGGTATGGCGGTGAAGTACACTGAGGTCACGTTGGCGCAGCATTACCGCGTGGTGGAGTTCCCCGATAAAGACGCGAAAGCGTGGGAGGGCTCGGTCTCCGGCGGCCCGATGTATTACATAGAAAAGGGCCTCGGCAAGAAGTGGAAGCCCCTTGCTGTCTTCTTTGCGGGCGCGCTGATGATCACCAGTTTCCTGACCGGAAACGCGGTGCAGGCCAATACGGTGGCCGATCTCGTGAACACTGAGTTTGGGTTGCCGATGTGGATTACAGGTCTGATTACGGCGAGCCTCGTGGGGATGGTCATTATCGGCGGCATCGGGCGGATTGGGAAAGTGACCGCCATACTCGCACCTATGATGGCCGTTATTTACGTGACGGGAGCACTCGTCATCATCGTCATCCATTACGCGGAAGTGCCCGCCGCGTTCGCCCTCATTTTCACCGAAGCCTTCAATCCGACCGCAGGCGTGGCGGGCACCGGAGCCGGTGTTTTCTTGCTAACCATGATGTGGGGTGTGCGGCGCGGACTGTTCTCGAACGAGGCTGGCCAGGGTTCCGCGCCCATCGCGCACGCGGCTGCCAAGACGGACGAACCCGTCTCGGAGGGTGTTGTAGCCCTGCTGGAGCCGTTCATCGACACCATCGTGATCTGTTCGATGACAGGACTCGTGATCCTGACGACTGGAGTCTGGAACCAGCCAATCCCGACCACGATGGATCTTCGTTCGGGAGACATCACATACGTCGCGCCCGACGAGCGTGGTATTTTTGCCGGTGGAGACGCGCCTGCCGAAATCCGCGTAGAGAACGGCGTGCCTGTGTATGTCGGCAGCGGCAACCGCTTCGCGTGGCACGATGTCGAGGTTCGGAGTTTTTATCTGGATGAAGCTCAGACGCAGCCTTTTACGGGACGCATCGTCACGAACTATGATGATCCCTCAACCGCCAACGAAGAGAGTGGAGTAGTTGCTTTGGATGAGGCGGGCAACGTGCATACCGCGCTCTTTGGTGACGCCATCGAGACGTCCGCGCCTTTGACCAGCGCTGCGTTCTCGAAGGGGCTTGGAAAGATCGGACTGGGTGGCCTGGGTAACTTCATCGTGCTTATCTCAGTAATCATGTTTGCCATCTCTACGTCCATTTCGTGGAGTTATTACGGCGACCGCTGCGCCAAGTACCTCTTCGGGAAGAAGGGCATTCTTCCTTACAAGGCGGTTTTCGTGCTGATGCACTTCGTTGGTGCTATCACCTCGCTGACGGCCATCTGGGTGCTGGGAGATGTGGCGCTCGGGCTCGTCACCTTCCCCAACCTGATCGCCTTGGTCCTGCTCTCGGGCGTAGTTGCGAAGCTCACGAAGAGCTACTTCGAGCGCAAGCCCTGGATCGAAAATGCCGAAGTTCACCGCCAGTTGAAGGAAGAGAAGAAACAAGGCGGACGGTAGAGCCGCCATGCTAACCGTTGTTGACCATCCGCTACTCAAGCGCGATCTGACGATCCTCCGGGATCGCCGGACGCCGCATGGGTTGTTCAGGCGGAAGTTGGGCGACGCGGCTTCGATCCTCGCTTACGAAGCTCTGCGCGATCTCGATGTGGCTGAAGAACCCATCGATACGCCGCTGGAATCGACGATCGGCTTCCGCCTGGCGCAAGAAATCGTGGTGGTGCCCGTGCTCCGCGCCGGCTTGGGAATGGTGGACGGCTTCGTTCGCTTCGTGCAGGAGGCACGCGTGGGGCACCTCGGCATGTACCGCGACGAACAAACGCACAGCCCGGTGGATTACTACGCGAACATCCCCCAGCAGATAGCGGCGGCCCGCGTTTTTGTGGTCGATCCCATGCTGGCCACAGGTGGAAGTGCGGCCGGAGCCCTCAGCCATCTGAAGCAAAGAGGCGCTGTGGATCTTGTATTCGTGTGCCTCGTGGCCGCGCCGGAA
>JADFLK010000409.1 GCA_022564455.1 Bacteroidota bacterium | reverse complement strand
TCTGGAGGACCAGGTTGCCCTCCCACTTTCCCTGCATGGGTCGCATGGGGACGTGTACGGAATCGGTCTGCTTCTTACCGGTCCCAGCGGCATCGGGAAAAGCGAGGTGGCTCTCGACCTCGTGGAGCGGGGGCATCGGCTTGTGGCGGATGACGTAGTGATCGCATCAAAAAAGGCCGAAGGCTTGTTGATGGGCTCAGGCACGGAGCTCGCCCAGCACTTTATGGAGATCCGAGGCCTCGGCATCGTGGACGTCCGCGCCATGTTCGGCGTGCGGGCGATCCGCCACCAAAAGCGCATCGAGGTAATCGTGCGGATGCACAAGTGGGATGAGGATGAGGAGTATACCCGGATAGACATGGAGGACGACTCAGAACTCGTTTTGGAAGTTGAGCTTCCCCTGGTGAAGCTCCCCATTATACCCGGTAAAAACGTAACGGTAATCTGCGAAGTGATTGCGATGAACCACCTGCTTCGGCACTATGGGTACGATCCGGCAGAAGTGTTCAAAAGCCGGTTAGCTGAGCAGATCAAGGCAGGAAACGGCCCGGCTCGGCCCCGGCGTGGCATCGAATGGTTCGAGCACGACTTCGAGTAGCGAACGTGGCCAAGAGCCGTTCTATGCCCTGTAATTGCGACGAAACATTGATATTGCAGGGAGATAGGGTGGAGACTTGTTTACATGCTGGAAACGTAGTTGACACTTATAAGGCCACCTTCTATATTCAACACGCTTTTAAAGCGCTCCCACCACGTGTGATTCCACTTTGTCCAAGTTGACATTTGCGAGTTGCATGCGCTATTGAGGATGCTACGGCCTAGAGTTTGCCGAGCCGCCAGATGGAAGTGAGAGTGCTAAGCCGCCCGTCTGCACGAATAAAGGGCACCGTTCTGCAGGTTTGAAAATTGAGCCGCTTTCCTTCTGGTAATTCCAACCTCCGTGTGACGCACCAGCATTACGCCGAATCACAGAGGCCACTCCGTTCTGTTTAGGGCCCACCAGAAAGAGCGCAGATGCTCAGCGCCATGCCTTTCCCCAACCCGCCAGTTGCGCATGTCATCTAACAGCTATTTCTACTACGACCACGAAGCCTGCACCTTTATTGAGGTACAGCCCAGCAAACGACGCTGGTTGGTCCATGCGGGCGTAGTCGCTGGGCTTGTTCTCGTTTTTACAACAGTAGGCACATGGGTGGTATCGAACAACATCACCACACCTGATGAGATTGCGCAACGGCAGGAAATTGAGGTGCTGCGCAGTGAGTTGACAGTTGCGAACAACAGCCTCTCTACGTTCTCCAACCAGCTTGAAACGCTAGCCGAGACGGATCGCGAGATTTACAGGGCGGTACTTGGCACAGAGCCGATTTCGGAAGACGAATTTCAGGTGGGCGTTGGCGGTGCCAGGAACGGCGACTTCGACCGGTTCTCCGGCCCCACTCGCGACCTCCTCCGCCAGACCAATGACACGTTCGACCGGCTTGAGCGCCAGTTCGCACTTCAAACGCGCTCGTTTGAGGAACTGGAAAGCCTCGCCGCTGAGCATCAGGATGTACTGCGTCAGCAGCCCGCCATCCTGCCATTGCGGAATGCGCGCTTAACGTCGGGTTTCGGCATCCGCTTCCACCCCATCCTCCGAACACGACGCATGCACAACGGCGTCGACTTTCCCACGCCGCGCGGGACGCCGATCTACGCCACGGGCGACGGTGAGATTTCGTTTGTGGGATCAAAGAGCGGCTATGGCAACGTGGTTGAGGTGGATCATCCGCTGGCAGGCCGCCAGACACGATACGCCCATCTTTCGCGTGCAGCAGAAGGTGTTCATGTAGGAACGCCTGTCAGGCGAGGCCAGATCATTGCCTACAGCGGTAACACGGGCCTCTCAACGGCTCCCCATTTGCACTACGAAGTGCGCCGCCTCAGCGACGGCCAGGCGCTGAACCCGGTTGCGACGTTTGTGCCGGGTGTGAGCGCAAGCGAGTATCAGGAGTTGCTTATTGCGGCACGGCAGGAAACCGCGTCTTTCGACTGATAGTGGTTCGCGTAGTTGCCCGTAGCGGTTAGGCCGCTTGGCGGTCATTTGTCCGGCGCGATGCAGCAGATACATTGTTTTCTGCCCAAAATGAGTAGGTGGAAGGGTTGCATTTCAGTGTTCTACGTACTATCGTCCGCTATCGGTATCACCACCCACTAAAACGCACTTCTGCCGCACCGGCGGCACGTTAACATACATGTATTGGACGCTGGAACTAGCTGCAAACCTCGAAGACGCCCCGTGGCCGGCTACGAAGGACGAGTTGATCGACTATGCCGATCGCACCGGCGCCCCTGCCGAAGTGATTCAGAACCTGATGGAAATGGATGACGACGGCGATCCTTACGAAAGCATTGAAGAGGTGTGGCCAGATTATCCCACCGCCAACGAGGACTTCTACTTCGAGGAGGAGTAGCTGTGACAGCGGTCCTGGGGGTCTGTTGAATGCCTACCCTGAGGC